>JANPEU010000527.1:0-1532 GCA_031423175.1 Bacteroidota bacterium | reverse complement strand
ACTCAGGTTTGCGCCTGGCTTTACAATAATGCTGTATTCAAAACCAACGGTATCCAAATTTAAAAAATGATAAATAACATCAATACCGGGGTATAAGTCTTTATAAATAATTTTTTTAAATGCCCTTGCTTTTTCTTTTATAAGCCCGTAAGTATAATAATCCTGAGTAATGCTCTCAGCTAAAATCTCACAATTAGGGTTTGCACCCAGCCATTCCATTGTAATTATTTTATTTGTTACATTTCTTTTTCTTTCCAATTCTTCTTCAGGTATCCCTTTTCCTTCTAACCTTTTTTCCTCTTTTTCGGATATTTTTTGCACTTTTCGGTGTAAATAAATTAACCCTTTTGATGTAAATAGAACTGGCATCTCAAAGCCTTCAAATCCATATTTAATTACTCCCATATTGTTGTAACCGGGCATTGGTTGTCCGTATTGCCCCACGTTTTCAATAAAAGAATTTTTTGATGAAAATAATATTTTGGATAATTTATCGGAAGAAGTCTTAAAAATTGAAGTAACTGTTCTAATATTATCACTATCATTAATGATAATATTAGAATTTTGTGAAAATCCTGGAAGATTAAAAAGAAGTATAACGAATACTACAGCTTTCATTAGTTTTAGATAAGTAACAGAAGGTATTGAAATATGGTTAAAAATAATAAAAAAAAGCCATTTATTACAAACTTTTAAGTTGAATTTATATTCACAAAAAATCCGGTAAATCGGACTTGCAAAATCATACTTCGGCAAAGCCTCCGCCAAACCAAAAGAACAATTGCGATATCCTTTTATGAAACTTTGATGGTATCGCAATACTTCTTTTGCCCTTTGGGTTGCTTACACAAGTTTGTCATATACTTTGCAACTCAGCATGTTTTTGCAAGGGTAGCTACTATGCCTGAAAAGACACAGCCACTCACTTAACTCCATACTGCACTTTCGCTTGGTACATTCGGGCTAACACTATTGTATTACAGCAGGTAAATGCTACCTATACACGATAAAACCCCTACTTTAATCATTTAACCTGCCTTATACAGCCCCACAGCCTCATTAAACCATGCTCCAGTTTGTCTGGGTACGTTCTTGTCAGTATCTTTTCATGCACCCGCTACCAATGTAGTGGGCGAGCCGGTGCTCTTCACCGTCGGCTGCGATCATCCACGTATCTCCATGGCTCATACTTCGCCGAGATATACGGGATGCTCTTGCATAGTGCAGGTATAGCATATCCACAGAAAGCCGACCATACCTTTCTATGTAGCTTCCATCCGCCTTATCAGGCTTTTGATGTAAGCACCTGGTGAAGGCTCGCTCAGTCCATTGCAGAAAAGGTATTGAGACCTTTTCCTCCATTGCCTTTTAGCGGCTCGCTCTGGCTACAGTGTTGAAAGCTTTCAACACGGCTTGGCTTCTTTTGGCTGAAGGCTCTTTTACCTATTTTACTTACCGAATGGATTAAAAAAATTATGAACTGGGATCAAACAGATAACAATACGATGAGAATCTTTCTATCTAGCCTTAAT
>JANPEU010000526.1:0-1580 GCA_031423175.1 Bacteroidota bacterium | reverse complement strand
TTGGATAAAATATTTGTCCTTTATCATTTATAAAAGGAAGATTGTTTAAATAAAGAACCATAATTCTTCCCTGGTAATTTTTTAATTGTGGCATCAACCAAAAGTATCCCGTTACATCATGTTGATTTTGCCCCATCCATATCCATACTTCCAGCGATTCGTCTGCTTCCAGTTTTTGTATTATTTGAATTACTGTTTCTCTGTCATCAAAACTGCCGACGATTTTTTCGCCATAGGGTGTATCAATTAATAAATTCCGCCACCATTCCAGTCTTGCATTCCATCCTTCATTTGTATCTAATCCGCTTAGCGGACCAACACCCCATTCATCTTTTATTTCAAAAATCTCACCCTCCAATGTTTCATCTAATTGCATGGCTTGTTGCAAAACATCCACGTCTGATTGTTGAAAAACAATATGTATCATAGTTATTGTTTCGCCTCACCCCAACCCCTCTCTTTACTGAGAGGGTAAGAAAGGCAGTTATTAATTTATTTTGCTTTAATTAAATAATATACGCAAGTTGTAAAAAAATTTCTTACAAACGGAATTGCTTTTATCAACCCAATTTGTTTTTTCGCTTTCCATCCAAATTTCCATTCATAAATCGGGTTGATCAAATAATGCGTTTTAGATTCTATCACATACCCTTGTTCATTACAAATTCGTTCAAATCTTTCTATACTTATGCCTGTCTCTTTTATTTCCAACATTGATTCTACATGATCCCTATTCTTTTTTAAAAGCCAACCATATATGCTTCCCGGCAGCAAATGTATCCACGGAATCTTTCTTATCCATGAACTGCACATTTGCTGATGACCGCCATAGGGCATATACCAGGGCGGAAAACCAAAGAAAATTACACCACCCGGCTTTAAAAAATTTTTCATCCACCCTATAAGTTTTGGTTGATCATGTATATGCTCAATCACATCTTTCAAAATTATAATATCATAAAATCCACCCAATTCTTTTTCTGCATCCACCTCATAAATATCTTTAGATATAAAATCTATTTTTCCTGCAACTATATCCTCTGCCAAATATTTCTTTGCATGCTCTATTCTTGGCGCATCAAGCTCCACTCCCATTCCATAACAGCCTTTATTAATAAATGCTTTTAAAACGCCAGCTTCACCACAACCAATTTCCAAAACTCTCATTTCGGGTTTTACCAAAAATTTTTCCTGGATAAAAGGAATTACATATTTCTCCGCGTTTAACACCTGGATATCAAAATATCTTTTCCTGTCTGCATGAAACTCAAACATATCAAAAACAAATTTTCAAACTTAGGACTCTAAAGTCACCCTTCAGGGGGATTTAGGGGGTCTTTTTTATTTTAATAGCCAGAAATAAATAATTATTTGCCGCTCCTATCACTTCATAATTTACATAAAAACTTTCTGTAAAAATTTTGAATGCGGCAAACTCATGTTTAGGTACAGCGAATTCATCAAACAGAATAATATCACCCTCTTTTAAAAATCGGTACAACTGAGATAAACTAAATAGAGTTGAACTGAACAAATCCGCATCCAGGTGAATCAGTTTTCGCTTCTCACTTTTATAATTA
>JANPEU010000525.1:0-6299 GCA_031423175.1 Bacteroidota bacterium | reverse complement strand
AATAAATGACAGTTCAAAAGTTAAGTTGTCTGTTTTAGATTGTGCAGGTACGGCTGGTGCTGGTATTTACAATATGCGATTGCTTATGAATTTTGAAATCGACAATGAAAGAGAATATACAAAAGCATCAGAGTTTAAGGGAAGCAAAGCTGTAGAAAGTTGCAAGAAAAAAAGAAATGATTGCAGTTTTACTTTTTTCGCCGGAGACCGTTTTATGGTAGTACTTGATGGTGATAATATTGGCGTTGACAAACTTAAAGATATTGCAGGCGGATTGAATATTAAATAAGTATTTCTATATAAAATAAAGAAGGCGGTCTTTTAGTCCGTCTTTTTTTATTTTAGAACACCTAACTCTTTCCCAATTTTTGAAAAAGCAACAATGGCTTTATCAAGATGATGTAGTTCGTGTGCAGCACTTAGTTGTACTCTTATTCTTGCCTGACCTTTTGGAACAACCGGAAAGAAAAAACCTATAACGTATATTCCTTCTTCTAACAATTTGGAAGCAAAATTTTGTGCAAGCACTGCATCATAAAGCATGATAGGAACAATTGGATGTTCGCCTGGCTTTATATCAAAACCCGCTTCTGTCATTTTAGCTCTGAAATATTTTGTATTGAATTCTAATTTATCTCTTAGCTCTGTTGTTTTTGTAAGCATATCTAAAACAGCAATGGATGCACCGGTTATAGACGGAGCAAGTGTATTGCTAAATAAATAGGGCCTGGATTTTTGACGTAGCATTTCAATTACTTCTTTTTTACCAGAGGTAAATCCGCCGCTTGCTCCACCTAAAGCTTTGCCAAGTGTTCCGGTTATTATATCAATTTTTCCCATCACACCACGATATTCATGTGTGCCTCTCCCTGTTTTTCCAAGAAAACCTGATGAATGACATTCATCAATCATTACAATTGCATTGTATTTATCCGCCAGCTCACAAATTTTATCTAACTGAGCAATTGTTCCATCCATACTAAAACTTCCATCGGTAACAATAATGCGGTTGCGGAGCTGTTGTGTTTCGGAAAGTTTCATTTCCAGATCAGCCATATTATTATGTTCATACCGGTACCGTTGTGCTTTGCATAATCGTACGCCATCGATGATAGATGCATGATTCAACGCATCAGAAATAATAGCATCCTGTTCATTAAATAAGGGTTCAAAAATTCCGCCATTTGCATCAAATGCGGCTGCATATAATATGGTGTCTTCTGTTCCAAGAAAATCGGACAACTTTTTCTCCAATGTTTTATGAATATCCTGTGTACCGCAAATAAACCGTACACTATTCATACCATAACCATGTGAGTCAATTGTTTTATGCGCAGCCTCTATAACTTTTGGATGAGATGATAAACCGAGATAATTATTTGCACAAAAATTTAATACTGTTTTCTCGCCATTTGCAGATTTTACAGTTATTTCTGCGCCCTGCTTGCTGGTAATTATCCTCTCTGTTTTATAAAGTCCTGAAGTTTTTATTTCTTCTACTTCTGTTGCAATTCGGGTAACAAATGAATTATTCATAATCCAAAATTTTTATGAGCAAATATAGTAAGAAGGTTGATGGTTGATAAGTGGTTGATTTCTGAAGCTTTTGTATGGGACCCTGGCTAAAAGAGACTGGATATTATTAGTCAATTCTTTTGATTTGTATTTGAATATTGGTTTTGTTTTTTAGTTTAATTGAGAAATACAGTCCTCAAGCAAACTATTCACCCTTAAAAATCTACATTTCGTCGGGGAAAAGATACAATTCAACAAAAACAGATTGTCGAGGAATGAATCATATTTTAGATTTGCTGTAACAAATTGGAACAGACCTTCGTCAGATAATTTAATTACTTGAATTTTTTTAAATATAAACCAAGGCTCATGAAAAAGAAACATATACTCATATTAACCGCTTCCCTTCTTTTGGCTTCAGGTATTTTATTAGCATTTAATACTAATAATCAACCTTCTCCATGCAAAGAATCATCAGAAAAATGCTGTAAAAAGAAAAATGAGAATCCACAAAGTGGTGCTGTTTGGGAATCTCTTTCCCGCCAGTTTCTAACTTCAACCGCCCTTTAATATTATTTTCAGTAAAATGATAATTCCTCTGTAACTTTTTCGACCTATCATCGTACTAATAGAGAGATTTTTTGCTTTATAGAATGCGGATCATTTAATAAACGCCATAATTTTACCAAAAATTCAATTTTAATCGCTTTCCTGCTGTTTATGACCGAACGAGAGTATAATAATTGTGTAAACCTATACGCTGATAATGTGTTCCGCTTCATCGTGAAAAATTTGCGACATGAAGAGGATGCAAGGGATGTGGTGCAAACTGCCTTTGAAAAAATGTGGCGTAACCGTGAAGAAGTGGATAATGCAAAATGCAAGTCCTATCTTTTTACAGTTGCGTATCATCAAATGATTGACCATATACGAAAAGTAAAACGCATAAGCCTGAAAGAAGATTTTAGTGACGATACAAGAGTGCAGTATATGGCACCACAGAACTTACGAAAGACTTTAGAAGAAGCACTCAACAGATTGAGTGAAATTCAAAAAAGCCTTGTGCTATTGAAAGATTATGAAGGATACAGTTATGAAGAAATCGGTACGATAACAGGATTAAGTGAAAGCCAGGTAAAAGTTTATTTACACAGGGCACGGGTGCAGTTGAAAAACTATCTGGTGAAACTGGAAAACGTTATTTAAAGTGTCTTAGGATTAAATTTAATAATGAATATTAACCGCCATAATTACGAAGAGTATTTTATCCTTTATTCGGATAACGAACTCAGCAGCGATGATCGCCGTAGGGTGGATGAGTTTGTTTTGTCTAATCCCGACTTGAGAGATGAGCTCGATACGTATCTGAATTTAATTTTAACAACGGATACTTCTTTAAAGTTTGAAAATAAAAAAGACCTGCATCGTTACGATGAATCATTGATTTCTTATTTAGACAATGAATTGTCAGGTGATGAAAAGAAAAAGTTTGATGAACTGATTGGCGAATCACCCTGGCTTCAGAACGAATTAAACCTTTACCGTAAAACAAAGTTGCAGCCAGATTCAGAAATTGTTTTTGAAAATAAATCTGTTTTATACCGCAGTACAGAAAAAAGAAGAGTGGTTGCGATGCGAATGATGCAATGGGCGGCTGCAGCTGCTATTCTTATTGCAGTATCTCTAACAGCAATAAATTATTTTAATAAAAAATCAGCAGCTATTGAAATAGCGGAAACGAAGCCATCAGAAAAAAAGATCACTGGAACAAATAACCCTGCAGAAAAGGTTGCTGTAAAAAAAGATGTTCAAGAAAATGAATCATCCGATGATCTGGATAAAATATCAGGGCAACCAGCAATTGAGAACCCAGATAAGACCAATAATCTTGCTTTAAAGACGAATAAACAAAAGCCCATTTTACCCAAAGAAATAAAATTGCAAACTCCTGTTGTGGTAAATGAAAAAAAGAAAGAAGGAATTGCAATTAACAATCAGCCACCTTCTAATAATTTACCAAATCCGCTGAACAACCCCTTATTTAATGAAAGCAATAAAAAGAAAAATGATGCTATTGCAAATGTCGGCACAATTGAAAAGCAAAATAATGTTAATTCAGCCTTAGTTAATAGAAATAATGTAACCATTTCTACAGATGATCCGTTATATATCAGTAGTACAAATATAGATACCGAACTAAATACGGATGAGGAAGGCAAAAACAAAAAGTCAAGAGGATTGCTCCGGAAAATCACCAGGCTTTTTGAAAAAAATACAGGTATCAAAGCTACTGATGATGATAAGCTGCGAATTGCTGCTTTCACCGTTAAGCTTTAATAATTTATTTTCTTAAACATTTTTTATATGAAAAAAATTTTACTGATGTGCATGGCAGCATGTACAATGATGGTAAGCATGGCTCAGACCGACAGCACAGCGAATATTCCTAAAATTGATACGATCCGCATTGGTGGGATGGTAATCATTCGTAAACAAGGAGAAAAATCGATACAGAGAGAACCAAGAATGCATAATCGGCGAAATAGCAGTCACTCGAAGGTTAGTACCAACTGGGGCATTGTTGATTTAGGGTTTAATAACTACGATGATAAAACAAACTATGCTTCCACAGATGCACAGGCATATGCCCCGGGTAGCAATGCAAGTTGGTTTAATCTGAGAAACGGGAAATCAAGAAATGTAAATATTTGGTTTTTTATGCAAAGGTTAAGTGTTATTAAAAGGGTGGTAAACCTTAAATATGGTTTTGGACTTGAATTGAACAATTATCATTACAAACAAAATATACGGTACAACGCCAATCCTCCTGCTATTGCAAATGCACCCATTGTTTCATTGGATAATACGGTTGGTCGTACTTATTCAAAAAATAAACTGGCTGCTAATTATCTTACAGTACCAATGATGGTGAACTTTAACTTTACGCCCAACCGCAGCGAGCCTTTTGGTTTTAGTGTGGGTGCAAGTGCTGGCTGGTTATATGGGAGCCACAACAAAACAAAAACAAGTGATGAAGGTAAACGCAAGTCAAGAGATGATTTTGATTTAAGACCATTCAAAATTTCCTATATAGCTGAACTAAATCTGGGAGAAATAAAATTTTATGGTTCGCTTGCTACACGTAGTATGTATGAACGTGGCTTAAATATCACTCCTTATTCAGTTGGAATACGGGTTAGTAGTTTTGATTAACGATAAACCGATTTACTAAGATAAATAACTAAAATTATTTTAAACGGAACCTGCAATATTTATTGCAGGTTTTTTATTTTCTGCAATAAATACTTTTTAGAATGAAACCATTTACGGTTTAGGTGGAGTGTATTTTCATGTAATAACAACAGGTGAATCAACCATACAAAAAATAAAATGCTGCTTTTGATTTGCAAAGAGTGAGTTAAAATAGAAGTATAGAAGAAAATAAAAAGTTACGGCACGTCGTTTGAAACTTACTGACTATTAAAAAACGAGTTAGTAGCCATGAAAACAACTTTCGTACTCACATCTGTATTGCTGGGCAGTGTGTTTCCTGCTGGAAATACAAGAAATGCTTCCTTCAATCATACAGGCAATTTAAAATTCAGGTCTGAGTCAGTCAACCCGGTTGGTGCTATTTATATTGTAATAGATAAATCGGATTATGAGCTGAGTATTTATGATGAGGATGGATGGTGGGGCACTTACCCTGTTGTTTTTGGAAACAATTCTTTGGGCGATAAAAAAATGGAAGGCGATAAAAAAACACCTGAAGGAACATTCAAAATAACAGCGAAGCGGGTGCATGAGAAATGGAGTAGATTTCTTGCAATAGATTATCCCAATGAAGAAAGCCGTAGAAAATTTAATGCAAGAAAGCAACGTGGTGAAATACCAGCCTCTGCAAGAATAGGAGGTAGCATCGGGATACACGGCACCTGGCCACATGAAGATTTTGTAGTGGATCGATATAAAAACTGGACGCTTGGTTGTATAAGTATGAAGCGAAGTGAAGTAGAAGAGATTTATCGATTTGTAAAACCCGGAACTAAAGTTATCATTCAAAAATAATATTTGGACTTAGAAGCTGTTTAAGATCTGGCCACTGATTACACAGATTATGTTTGATTCAGAATCAGCGGAAATTTGTGTAACCTGTGGTGGTATTATTTTTTAAACAGCTTCTTCCTATTTTATTATTGCTTAAAAAAATTCTCAATTTCAATCCGCCATTTAATAATATTTTGCTGTACTAAAGATGCATGGATTGCATTTTCATACACCACCATCTTTTTTTGTTTAGAACCAATATGATTGAAAAGAGTTGTTGCTTCAGTTTTTGTAACATAAATATCTTTATCCGCCCATTGATACAGTACCGGGCAGTTTAATTGTTCTGCATATTTATTAATGTCAAAACTAAATCCATTGAAACCCCTTCTTACCCCTGTCCAAAAAGTAACCAATACGCCAAAGGGTTGTTTGGGAAAACCAAATGTGGGTGCCCTTCCTTTCATGTGCTGATGCAAAGAACCAAAAGGCATTTCAAGAATAATGCCTGCAACGTTGAGTTTATTTTCTGCAACAGCTTTTATTACGGCAACGGATCCCATTGAAAAACCCCAGAGAAAAATTTTGCTTTTCCCTTTTTGCACCAGCCAGTCATACGCCAATTTTACATCCTCGCTTTCTTTCCATCCGATAGTGGTGATATTGCCTTCACTATTTCCATGTGCACGAAAATCAACCAGCATTACATCATAGCCCATAAAGCGAAATTCATTTGC
>JANPEU010000524.1:0-6126 GCA_031423175.1 Bacteroidota bacterium | reverse complement strand
GGCAGAACAAATCATTGGGGAAGAATTTCATTGCGGTTTGGCCCAAAAGATTTTAAAAGAAGAAGCATTGATGGTTTAGGTGATGATTGGCCCATTGGTTATGAAGATATAAAACCCTTTTACGATCGCATTGATAAAATGATTGGAGTTTTTGGAACAAATGAAGGATTGGAAAATGATCCCGATGGTTATTTTTTACCACCACCCAAACCCCGCCTGCACGAATTGTTTATTAAGAATGCAGCACAACAAGCCAACGTAAAAATTATTCCTTCACGGCTTTCTATCCTTACTAAAGAGTTGCCGGGAAATGATGATAGAAAACCTTGTCAATTTTGCGGGCAATGCGGCAGAAACTGCAGTTATTACAAAGCCGATTTTTCATCACCCAATGTATTGATATATCCTGCAATGAAAACAGGAAATTTAGATGTGATACCAAATGCAATGGCAAGAGAAGTGCTGACGGATAAAGAAGGAAAGGCAACTGGAGTTTCTTATATCAATAAAGAGGATATGGAGGAATACCAGGTAGAAGGAAAGGTAGTGATACTGGCTGCCAGTGCATGTGAAAGTGCAAGGCTGATGTTGAATTCAAAAAGTCAGCGTCATCCAAATGGATTAAGTAACAGCAGCAATGTTGTTGGAAAATATTTACACGATTCTACGGGTGCTGCAATGGGCGGATTACTTCCCCAACTCTTCGACAGAAAAAGATATAATGAAGATGGTGTAGGTGGAATGCATATTTATTCCCCCTGGTGGTTAGATAATAAAAAATTAGATTTCCCCCGCGGTTATCATATTGAATATTGGGGTGGCATGAGCCAGCCTTCTTATGGATTTAATTGGGGCATCGAAAATCTGAATGGAAAATATTTAGTAAAAGGTGTGCAGAAAGAAGCAGGTGGTTACGGTAAATCGTTAAAAGAAGATCACCGTTTCTTTTATGGATGTGGTGTAGGCATGGCTGGCAGAGGCGAAGCGATTCCGAGAGAAGATAATTATTGTGCAATAGATCCGAACGTTGTAGATAAGTATGGAATACCTGTTTTAAAATTTAATGTAAAGTGGAGTGATTATGAAATAAACCAGGCAAAGCATATGAAAGAAACGTTTAAGGAAGTAATGCATAATATGGGTGCCGTGGTTACCTGGGGCGCAGATGATAATGCGGCAAATCAATATGGATTGTCAAAGCCCGGCGAAATCATACATGAAGGTGGAACAGTAAGAATGGGTAATGACCCTAAAAAATCTGCATTAAACAAATGGAACCAGGGACATGATTGTAAAAATTTGTTTGTTGTAGATGGCGGACCTTTTGTAAGCCAGGCCGATAAAAATATAACCTGGACGATACTTGCTCTTTCAATGCGGGCAAGTGAATATATTATTGATGAAATGAAAAAAAATAATTTGTAACCGGGCTGCATCGCTTTGATGATACATCGTTGCGTCGCACTCTTGTACTGTAGGAATTCTATTCAACTAAAAACTGATAACAAAAATTATTATTATGGACAGACGTAAATCCTTAAAATTAATTGCCACCGGTGCCTTAGCGGGTGGTGCCTTAGCCGTTGGTTGTACGGATGATAAAAAAACACCCGTTGCAACTACAACACCTGAAGTAAAATTTAATCTGGACCGTAACCCGGATGAAATAAAAAATGAAAAGCGGTTGCTGGCAATGGATCAAGTTTTTACCAAGCATGAAATGGCAACTCTTACTGTATTGGCCGACATTATTATTCCGAAAGATGAAGTAAGTGGAAGTGCAAGTGATGCAAAGGTGCCGGAGTTCATTGAGTTTATTGTAAAAGATATGCCATCACATCAGACACCTATGAAAGGGGGATTGAGATGGTTAGATCTTTATTGCATGAAAAAATTTGAAAAAGCATTTATCAATAGTTCTACTGAACAGCAAATTTCTGTTGTTGATGAAATAGCGTATCCCAAAAAAGCAAAACCTGAATTAAGCCAGGGTGTAAAATTTTTTAGTTTAATGCGGGATTTAACAGCAACAGGTTTTTATAGTTCAGAAATTGGGATAAAAGATGTTGGTTATGCAGGTAATACTCCGAACAGATGGAATGGTGTACCCGATGATGTGTTGAAACAGTATAAACTTTCTTATACAGAAAAAGAATTGAAAGAATGTGTGAGTTTTGAAAGCCAATAAAGATGATACGAGTTACAGGAGTGCTAATCCATGACTTCATATATAACAATGGGTGTCGTCTTATTTTTCAAAGTCACTTCTCCTACCCGATTGCAATTAAAAGATTCTTTTATTTTTTCAAAAGATGATTCACTGATTAAGATTTGCCCGGGTGCTGCAGCAGATTGTAAACGCTGCGCTATATTCACCGCATCGCCGATAACAGTATAATCCAGGCGGCGAAGTTTTGCTGAACCAATATTTCCCGAAATCATTTCACCACTATTAATACCGATGGAAACTTTAGGAGCAAAATCAACCCTACCCGATTCGTTGGGAAGTTCTTCAATCGCTTTTCGTACAGTAAGGCATGCATCAATTGCCCTGTCCAAATGATAATCACCCCGGAAGACTGCCATGATTGCATCGCCAATAAATTTATCAACGTACCCGTTTTGAGCAATTATTTCTTTTACCATTACATCAAAATAACTATTCAGCAATTTTACAACTGTATCGGGTGGTTCATTTTCACTGATGCTTGTAAAACTACAGATATCGAAAAACACAACCGTTGCATCTACGGTTTCATTCAACATCAATGAGGATTCAAATTCACGGCTACCCATAAAATTCAACACCGTTTCATCCACATACATTTTCAGAATATTATTTTCTTTAATCGCCTTCATGGTTGCCCGCAACTGAGTTACATGTTTAATTGTTTTTTCCATGGTCAGTTCCAGGTCTTCAAAATTTACCGGCTTGGTAATAAAATCGTAAGCACCGCGGTTCATAGCTGTACGAATATTATCCATATCGCCATACGCAGAAACGATTACAGATTTTAATAACCCGTTTTGTTCATTCAGTTTGCTCAACAAAGTAAGACCATCCATTTCGGGCATATTTATGTCGCTGAGTACAACATCTACATCATCATGTACTAGTAATTGTTCCAATGCAAGCTTTCCATTTGCCGCAAAAACAAATTCATATGAATGCTCACGAATCTTCTGACGAAACTTTTGTTTAATCAATACTTCCAAATCCGATTCATCATCAACAACTAATATTTTTGCCATCAACTTAAGGTTTTTAATTTTGCTTTTAACGATATAAAGTCAACAGGCTTGGTAAGAAAATCATCAGCACCCAGTTCTTTAGCGATTCTGAAATTTTCTGCATCCCCATACGCCGTAATCATCATTACTAAAGGCGGCGGTTTTATATATTTACTTTTAATTTTACCTAACAGATCTAAACCACTCATGCCGGGCATATTGATGTCGGATAAAATTAATACAGCTTCGTGTTCATGCTCATTCATGTACACCAATGCATCTTCACCGGAAAAAGCAAAAACAAATTCCATTTCATTATCCCTGATTTCTTTTCTGAAACGCTGTTCAAAAAGAATCTGAACATCTTTCTCATCGTCTACTACTAAAATTTTCATTTTTTTCATTTAAAATTTATACTGGCAAAGTAATTATAAACTCGGCATATTCTCCTTCTTTTGTTTCAACCTTCAATTCACCGTTATGACCTTTTGTAATAATATCATAACTCATGCTCAGGCCTAACCCGGTTCCTTCGCCGGTGGGTTTGGTGGTAAAGAAAGGTTGAAAAACTTTATCCAATACTTTTTGAGGAATACCATTGCCATTATCGCGGATTGAAATGGTAACTTCAGCCCCCCTGCCCCCCGAAAGGGGTTTCAAAGAAGTTTTTACTGAAATCTCAGGCTCAAATGCTTCTCCCAGTTTTTGTCTTTTTTGAGTTACCGAATAAAACGAATTCGTAAACAGGTTTAATAAAACACGGCCGATGTCCTGTGATGAAATATTTACGGGTGGAATACTGTTATCAAATATCGTTTCAGTTTTTACATTGAAGGATTTATCTTTTGCCCGCATACCATGAAAACTAAGCCGCAGACATTCATCTGCCAGGTTATTAATATCTGTTATTTCTTTTTGTCCACTGCTGCTACGGCTGTGTTGCAGCATACCTTTTACAATGGAGTCGGCACGTTTGCCATGAAAATTTATCTTCGCATTATTCTGTTTTATATCTTCAGCAAGATTAACAGCATCTTCGTTTTTTCCAAGCTTAAATTTTTCATTCATTTCATCAATCAATTCAATATTCACTTCAGAAAAATTGTTTACAAAATTCAACGGGTTTTGTATTTCATGGGCAATGCCGGCAGTCAGTTCTCCCAGTGAAGCCATTTTTTCAGATTGAATCAATTGCTTCTGTGTCGTTTTTAAATCAGCCAATGCTATTTCCAGTTCCTCTTTTTGTTTTTGCAAAATGATAGACGATCTTTTGCGATGCCGGATATTCCGCCAGAGTAACAGGGCTACCAAAAAGAATGTACCAAGGCTTCCCAATAAAATATTTCTTTGCAGTTTATTTTTATATTGTTTTTCTGTGGCTGCTATTTGCAGTTGCCGCTGCTGCTCATCAAAATCAATATTCTGAAACTGCTGTGACTGCTTGGCATTAAACAGGCTGTCGTTAATATTAATGATCATTGCCTGGAATTTGACTAAGCTGTCGGTGTTGTGTGTGGAGCGGTAATACTTTGTAAATGAAGTATACGAACGAAGAAGCAGGTCGGGGGCATTCATACTTTGTGACATGGAAAATGCATTCCCTATACTCAAAAGGGCAGAATCGTTTTTTGCAGCTACGCTGTAATAATCGGCCAGTAAAAGATTACAGGCTACCACTCCTCTATAATAACCAAGTTCTGTACTCGATTTTAAAGCTTCTCGGTAATATTCAATCGCTTTCGGCTGGTTGCCCATCGCAGCATATGTTCGCCCTATATTCAGTAAAACGCTACCATAATAGCGGTAATATCCTGACAAGCCGATCAGTTCCTTAGCCCGTTGAATGCTGATCATAGCAGAATCTATGTTTTTCAGATTAAGATACACCCGGTTCAGGGTTTGGTTTACGATGCTTAACAAAGGAATATTTCCAGATTGTTCCGCATACTGCCTTGCCAAAAGATGATGGTGTTTGGATTTTTCGAAATTATTTGAGTTGGCATATAATATTCCCATGATCTGATGTGTAAAGCCAATTTCGCTGAGCCGTTGTAAGTGTGGCAACGCTTTTCGGTGACTGATAGGATCATCTCCCGGAAATTCACCAACCAAGACCACTTTTTCACTTTCGGGTTTTTCCACAATGGCCAGTGCTGATAAAATAGTTTTTAGTGACCGGGGGTAATTACTTCTGTTTAACAAAGAGTATCCCATTTCCCTTAATGCACTGGTTTCATCCAGCTTGAAATTCATTTTCTGTGCAAGTTGCAATACCTTTTCAGAATAATAATAAGCACTATCCGGGTTCAGTTCTGCATAAATCCTCGAAATGGTTCTGTAATAAACCAGTTTTGACGTGTCGTTTTTTAATTGACTTGATATCTGAACAAGACTGTCTATGTTGATTCGTTGAGCTTGACTGAATATGGGCCAGACAAGCAGCATTGTTAATATAATTCTGAATCGGTGCATGGAATAATTTACAATTTAGGCAATTGAATTATAAATTCTGTTCCCTCTCCTTCTTTTGTTTCCACTTTTATTTCCCCACCATGTGCTTTTACAATATCATAACTCAATGATAAACCCAATCCAGTTCCTTGCCCTGTTGGTTTAGTTGTAAAGAATGGTTGGAAAATTTTATCCAATACTTTTTGCGGGATGCCATTGCCGTTATCTTTTACACTTACTTCAATCTTGCCATTTGCTTTTTTTGTACTTACTGAAACACTTGGTTCATAAGTATCTCCTAATTGTTTTTTCTTTTCTGCAACAGCATAAAAGGCATTGTTAATTAAATTGAGCATTGCCCGTCCGATATCTTGTGGAATGATGCTGATGTTGCCGATGCTTTCGTCAAACTCTGTTTGCAATGTGGCGTTGAATGATTTATCC
>JANPEU010000523.1:0-1738 GCA_031423175.1 Bacteroidota bacterium | reverse complement strand
AATTTATATTTCGCCACCAGGTTATCTGACTGGGTGCCCTTACCGCTTCCCGGCGGACCAAATAAAATAAGATTGAACATGTAACTTACTAGCCTTGGGTGAATGACAAATATAATAACCAGTTATTAATAATCTCACAACAAGCCATTGTTTGGCAAAATAAAGATGCCTGACCCGCCGAATGCCGGGGGAAACAGTTGTTTGTTTAGTGTGCCATACCTGATAAAGGTGATTTCTAATGCAATAAGCCATTGCAGGTATGGCATACTTCGCAAAGAGAATGTTAAGCAATAGATAGATGTCCACATTCCGACAAACCACCAAGCCCTTGATTGCGTACATTTGTTACACCAATTAAAAAGAAAATGAAAAAGGGAAACTTAATTATTATTCTGATTGCTGGATTTTTTCAGCAATGCAGCTACTCACAAAATTCATCAAAAGAAAAAAATCCGCATGATGCTGCGCATAAAACTACATCTATGGAAAACAATGATAAAAAGCATACTGCTTACTCAAGAACTGATTCTTCAACTGTAAATATGAGTGAAGAGGAATGGAAAAAAATTCTTCCGAACGAAGTTTACAATATTGCCCGCTTAAAAGGCACTGAAAGACCCTGGACGAGTAAATTTGAAAAATTTTCTGATACAGGAACTTATTATTGTGCTGCATGTGGTAATGCATTGTTTAAAAGCGATACAAAATTTGACAGCGGTTGTGGCTGGCCGAGCTTTTATGAGCCATTTAGTAAAACAAGTATTATTTATACTGATGATAATACACATGGCATGACAAGAACAGAAACACAATGTGGCAGATGCAAAGCACATTTAGGTCATGTGTTTAATGATGGCCCGCCGCCCACAGGGCTTCGGTTTTGTATAAATGGTGTTGTCCTTGATTTTGAAAAAGCAAAAGAAGCTGAGAAAAATTTTAAGGAGAAAGAAAAACCCAATCAATAAATTTTAATCACTTCATAATTCAAAAACCCCTTTTATCACAAAGAGGGGTTTTTTATTTTTCTTAACGCCCAATTGCATTTAAATTTATGCCCTCTAAAAAAATCATTATGAATCTTATCAAAAAATCAACTGGTCCGGTTTTATTTATTCTGCTTTTTTGTTTTCAGCTTTCAGCGCAATACAAACTAACAGACAAATTGCCCGCAGACCCGAATGTAAAAATTGGAAAATTATCCAATGGGCTTACTTATTATATCAGAAAAAATGTAAAGCCTGAAAAAAAGGTGGAACTGCGACTTGCAATAAATGCAGGATCGGTTTTAGAAAATGATAACCAGCGGGGTCTTGCACATTTTATGGAGCATATGGGTTTTAACGGTTCTAAAAATTTTCCAAAAAATGAATTAGTTGATTTTTTACAGAAAAGCGGTGTAAAGTTTGGAGCCGACCTGAATGCCTATACAAGTTTTGATGAAACCGTTTATATTTTACCTGTACCAACCGAAGATCCTGAAATGGTAGAAAAAGGATTTACAGTTTTAGAAGACTGGGCATTCAATAATTTATTTGACAAAGCTGAAGTGGAAAAAGAAAGAGGTGTGGTGCTTGAAGAATCACGGCTGAGCAAAGGATCGGGTGAAAGAATGCTTCGTCAATATTTTCCAAAATTGCTTAACGGATCAAAATATGCCAGTCGTTTGCCGATAGGTACAGATGATGTGTTGAAAAATTTTAAACATGAAACACTTAAAAGTTTTTATAAAAACTGGTAC
>JANPEU010000522.1:0-2936 GCA_031423175.1 Bacteroidota bacterium | reverse complement strand
GTTAGTCAGGAAAATTAATATCTTTCCAGTTTGTACATCTTTGAATTTTATTCTTCTCATTTTTTGAGGATAGTGTTTCGAAGCGTAATGATTGTTGAGCATAATGGATTGATCATATAACACTCCATCAGCTAGATCTTTTTTGTGTGAATATAATCGTCTGTAATTCATATTTTCTTTCGCTCTTGTAACAAAGAAAGCACCACAGCTATGAATCTTGTAAAGCCTTTTGTAGTCTACATATCCTCTGTCCATAATATAAAAGCTATTGGTTTCAAAACAAATGACATCTAAAACATTTACATCGTGAACTGAAGCAGTAGAAAACAAAATAAATTCAGGTATGGCAGTTTTTAAATCAAGTTGTGTATGCAGCTTGATCCCACCTTTTGTGGTTCTAAAAGTTGCCCAACAAAAGGCAGAAAGACATAAGTCGATGGTGGTTGCATCGATAGCAAAAACATTTCCTTTTAAAGCGACTTCCAGATCATCATCAAGTAAGTACAATTGCTTTGCTTCTTTGATAAGTAGCATTGCAAGGTCTTCATAAATTTGAAATGAGCGATTTTCGTTTGCTCTTGTAATTGTGCTAACCGCTACCACTTCACCAATACCTAAATGATACATTTTATTAGCATTTGCTTTTAAACATAAAACAGTATCGCTAATACTTTCTCGGTGAGTTAGTTGACCAAAAGCCATACACAAAAACTGTTTCCAGCAACTAAAATCTTTTACCTTATAATCACCAAAGTGCCTGCTTACAATGGTTTGAAACGATGTAGACGATACGAGACTGATTATTTGAGAAAACACATACTTTCCTGAATTCATAACTAAATGATTTTCAGTAAATTATGATTTATTCCAATTCAAAAAAAATCAAATCGTCTTAGGAGATAATTCCTCGCAAACTCAATATTGACAATACTTTCAAAGAACTAATACTTTTAACAACGCAACGCTAGTGATTGAGTTTAATAAATAACTTGAGAATTTCTTGTTTTATTCGTTTTTCTATTCAGTTCATACCATTTGCCTCCCCAGAGCCGGTCCGATCGTGATCCTATCGTGTGGACACATTTCTAAATAATTCGTTTTTTTGCATATGCAAAAAAGAGAGTTTACAGATTTAGAGGATCTGCGTTTGGTTTATAGGGGTAATAGGATTTTAGGTGATTTGTTTAGTAAAAGTGTTCATTCTATTAGACAGCTTACAGTTGACGAATCATCTGCCAAAGGCTTTTATCGCTTTTTAAAGAATGAAAGAGTGAGTGAAGATGATATAGTTTACAATTTATCTGTCAACTGTAAAGGCGCCTGTACTGGTAAGTATGTAGTGTGCATTCAAGACACCACAGAAATAAATCTGAGCAGCCATAGTAATAGAATTAACAAGGACGATTCTTTAGGAACAACGAACGCAAAAAATGTTAAGGGCTTAGGCTTTATGTTACATCCTAGCCTGGTGCTTGATGCTACAGATGGTATTCCTTATGGGTATGCTGATATCAAAGTTTGGAGCAGACCTTTGGAATTTAAATCAAAGCATGATCGACGATATGGATCATTACCGATCGAGGAGAAAGAATCATACAAATGGATTGAAGTGTCACAAAACACAAAATCCGTATTGGGTGATGTTGTAGCCGGTATGGTGATTGTTCAGGACAGGGAAGGTGATATATATGAGCAGTTTGCCGTTGTTCCGGATAAGCAAACGGACTTACTGATAAGAGCAAGAACAAACAGAACATTAAAGGATAAAACAAAGATGTTCAGTTGCTTTTCAGACAAACAGGCTCAGGGTAGTTATGAATTAATTGTTGCTGCTAAAAAAAGCAGAAAGAAGCGGACTGCTCAAATAGAAATACGATATAAAGAAATAGAAATACAAAGAACTAGAACGGCCAGTAAAGAGGTAGCGCCTTGTATTAAGGTTACATTAATAGAAGCAAAAGAGGTGGGGTATGATGGTGCAGACAAAATATGCTGGCGGCTGTTAACAACAATACCTGTTAAAGATATACAAACAGCCAAGGGATGTATAGAGTGGTACAGCTGGCGTTGGACAGTCGAAGAAGTATTTAAAATATTGAAAAGGGAAGGTTATAACATAGAAGCATCAGAGCTTGAATATGCTTCATCAGTAAGAAAAATGTGTTTACTGATAATGGAAACAATCATTAAGTTGTTTCTTATGCGGCTTGCCTATGCGGAACCAGAGGTTGTTTTAAGTGCGGATACTTGTTTTACAAAAGAAGAGCAGGTGTTTTTAGAACACCAGATAACACATTTGGAAGGAAAAACTGAGAAACAAAAGAACCCTTACAAAATAAAGGATTTAAAAAGGTATGTATGGGTAATAGCAAGACTGGGAGGATGGAAAGGCTACGAAAGTAAAAGAAGCCCCGGTATTACTACGCTTTGGACAGGACTAAAATATTTTAAAGCGGCTTTACAGGGATGGGAAATAAGAAGAAATGTGTCCACACGATAGGTTATAACCGGGGTAGTAGCCGAATCAATTATAAACATACCTTTCCCAGAGAGGGTAAAGAGTTGACGGCTGATGTTAATTATAACTATGGCGACCGTTCAGGTAATTCGGATATCCTTACCCTTTATTACAACCCGGATGGATCAGAATACCGCATACCATCTGATGTTTGGACCGATGGCAAGAACAAGGAAAATCAATTCACTTTTCAGTCTGATTATGTGAATCCGGTAAATGAACGTACCAAAATTGAGGCCGGTATCAGAAGTTTTCATAACAAATTTGCCAGTTTTTATAATGCATATACCAATGAAAATGGCCAGGTAATTAAATTGCCGCTTAGTAACAATTATGAATACATCGAAAAGGTAAACGCGGCTTATTTTACCTATTCGTATAAGAAAATAAGTTATTCCTACCAGTTGGGATTAAGGGG
>JANPEU010000521.1:0-6679 GCA_031423175.1 Bacteroidota bacterium | reverse complement strand
GCCCCAACTATTTCCACGAGTTCAATATCAAATATTAAATCCTGTCCGGCTAACGGATGATTAGCATCCAAGAGAACCGATCCATCTTTTATTTGTGAAACTACAACCTGAAATTGTTCACCCTGTGCCCCACTCATCATTAAAGGCAGTCCAACTTCCAATGGCATATCGGCAGGAAATTTTTCTTTTGGAAATTCAATAATCATCTCAGGATTACGTGGCCCATACGCTTCATCATACGAAATATTTAGTGTCTTTTTTTCGCCAGTTTTCATTCCGGTTACACCATCATCAAAACCTTTAATCACCATACCAGCACCTACTTCAAATTCCAAAGGATCCCTTCCTTCGGAAGTATCGAAAGTATCACCGTTTGTTAATTTACCATGATAGTTCACTTTTACTTTATCACCGTTTTTTACTTGTTGCATTGCTTCAAAATTTAATAAAAAAATTAAAGGGTGCAAGATATGGGAATATCAAATATGTTTTTGCTTAGGACTGTTGAACTTTTCGAACAAAAAAATTTTTTTATTGACTTTCTATTTTGCTGATAACCCCTGCAAACCTATTTTTGCGCCGGAGAGATGGCAGAGCGGTCGAATGCGGCGGTCTTGAAAACCGTTGAAGCGAAAGTTTCCGGGGGTTCGAATCCCTCTCTCTCCGCTGGAGGCTGTCTTAAAACAAAATTTTAAGTCAGCCTTTTTTTCTTATAGAATGAAGTTTTCATTATGAAAAACAAATATCGGCAAATTGAATATTCCTACTCTTCATAATTCTCAATAACGTAATATCCATTACTCCCGTTTTTTTATTCCATATTTCCTTTGGTTCAAAAAATTATGAAAAAGATTTCTATTATTTTAGGTGCAGCATCACTACTTCAGATAAATAATAATCCTCGCATGACGAAGTGAAGAATTTTGTTCTTAGCATTTGTACTACTATTGAGCTTTTGTTCCCGTACGTTCGGGACTCTTCTATGTTTTGTTCGCTATTCAGCATATTCAAACATCCACTTATCTTTTCGAATTATCATGCCGACAATGGATGCATCTCATAACTATTCAATATTGATTCATTTCGATTCTATATTGAGCCCCTACGGGCAATAACATTAAGTTAAGGAATGCAATTTGAATTGCACTGTCCGCCGATTGGCGGACAGTGATAAAAAAAAGTATGAAAGAATGATTTGGCTTAATCAAATCAAATCATTTTCAATTGCTAAATTATAACCCCGTCTTAAAAGACGGGGCAATTAAAACCTTAACTTAATGACATTGCCCTACGGAACTCTGATGCAATACATTTTTATATTCCCCGGGTTAAAACCCGGGGCTATTAATATTAAACCCCTTCGGGGTTTATCGGAGTTCACAAATAAGCGAGGGCTGCGCATTGGTGGCCTTCCCCTTCGGGGAAGGTCAGGATGGGGCTTTAAAAACTAAACAGATACTCCAGCGAAGCCACAAATTTCCTTGTCAATCCATCGGGTCGCTGGTCCCTTACAATAAATGGTGTGCCGAATGAAAGTTCAAAACCATTTCCGCTTTTTAATTTATAATTAAGAAATACTACGCCGTTCAGTGTAAGCCCTTTTGAATTATAAATGGGCCTCCTGTTTTCGCTATTATCAACATAGGTATCATTTGCTTCATGATAAATACCCAACAGGCTTGGGCGAATAGAAAACTTTTCACCGGCTTTAAAACTATATGATACCCTTCCGACAATATCTCCTTTTCTTGAAAAATTATTCGTCGGCCAGTACTTCAATGCTAATGGCTGAGATGGATAATCGCCGGGTAAAAATTTATTCGCATTACTTGAACTCAATGGTTGCTGTACTGCCAGTGTAGCACCAAATGCCTTACGTGAATAATTTATGGCAAGCACCAAATCGGTTGTACCTAAACTTGTTTGATACGGCATTGGCAGCTGAATTCCGTTTTTTGAAATGTTACTTCCGTCCAATGGAAATTTCAAACCAACTACAAAAGATTTTTGCCATTTCTTTTTTGTATCAAACGTATGATTCACTGAAAAAAACAAATCCCCCAAGCCACTCGTATTTGCCAATTCACCATTGATAGTATTATAATTTATTTTTCCTGTAACGGAAGTTTTTTTACCAATAGCTCTCGTGTATTGAATGTATCCAGTATAATTATTGGTAAACCGCTCCCCTTTTCCGTAACCAAAGCCAATGGATAAATCATTTTTTTCTTTTTTAGAATTAAATGCGTCTGCACCATTTTTTATGGAATGTATGGTGCATACACCTGCATCGCTGCAACCCTGAGCATGAAGTGCAGAGTTGATGAAAACATTTATTAGCAAAATGGAGACAGCTATTAAAATAAATCTCTTCATATCAGTTGATTTAAGAGCTATATACAATTTTTCTTATCGTTCAGATTTATCCCTTTCCGTATTTCTTAATCATCATCGCATGACCATCCGGGTTCCTGTATTTTGAGCACTTTCCAAAAAGTTAGAACGCAATGCTCAATTCCTGTCTGTCAAAATTTTTTTTACCAAAAAAATCAGAAACAAGTCTTTTTACGTAAATATTGTGGCAAACTTCTTTATATAAAAAAAAGGCTATCGGCTGTGTGACAATTAAAAAAACAAATTCTCTAGGTTCACTTAAAATAATTATATGAAATTGAAAGCTTTATTTGTTCTTACATTGATTAACACCTTTTGTATTACATCCTTTACTCAAGATGCAACGGCAACACGTAAAAAGCATTTTAATCTTAAAGGAACAATTGCTATTAATGGGTATGATCCAGTGGCATATTTCAAAAGCAATAAAGCAATTGAAGGAAATAAAAATAGGTCTGTGTATTACCAGGGTGTTATTTATTATTTCTCCACTGTAGAGAATAAAGAAGAGTTTAAAAAAAATGCTGCAAAATATGAACCGGAATATGGCGGTTGGTGTGCCTATGCCATGGGTGTAAAAGGAGAAAAAGTTAGTGTAGATCCGGAAACATTTAAAATTATTAATGGCAAGTTGTATTTATTCTATAACCGTGCATTTAATAATACACTCAAAAGCTGGAATAGAGATGAGGTGAATCTGAAAACAAAAGCTGATGCAAACTGGCAAAAAATATTTAATTAATACCTCACTTAAAGAAAACTTAACATGAAAAAAATATTATTCGTATTAATTTCAATAACGGTTTTATTTTCTGCATGTGTAAAACAGGATACACCAACCAACCCGGTTGATGATCGGGTGGATACAACTACCAATACGCAGACTAAACTGGGAATGTTTATGAACGGACCTTATGGACGTGTTTCGGGTGATGCAAAAATTTATACCATAAATAATATGCATACACTGGCTCTGGAAAATGTTGTTATTTCTAATGGACCCGATTTACATGTGTATATTTCAAAAGAAATTTTACCCGTAAATTATATAGATTTGGGAAGACTTCAATCAACAATAGGCAATCAGGTATATGTAATCCCCGGCAATCCGGATTTTACAAAATATAAATATGCGTTGATACATTGTCAGCGGTTCAATCATTTATTTGGAAGTGCTGAATTAAAATAAAACGAACAAACAACTCTTATGCTTTTAAAAAAAACCATTCAACATGTCTTTGCCCAACTGAACGATTCGATCCGGCAAACTTCTAATGATGAATATAGAACACCCAGCCGCATTTTAACCAATACCACTATTGGTCAGCATGTTCGCCATATCATTGAATTATTTCTTTGTTTGGAACAAGGTTATGCTACTGGTGTAGTAAATTATGAAAAAAGAGAAAGAGATTACCGGATTGAAACTGATAAAGAATTTGCATTGGATTTAATGATGCATGTATTTAATAGTTTGGAACAGCCTAATAAAGATTTAATATTAGAAGCAGAAGATTATTGCGAGGATGTGCAAACCGTTTCGGTTCCTTCCAACTATTACCGTGAATTAGCTTACAATCTGGAACACACAATTCATCACATGGCTTTGATACGTGTTGGTATCAATGAAGTTTCTTCTGTTCAATTACCTGAAGATTTTGGAGTTGCTTATTCAACGATAAAATACCGCCAACAATGTGCACAGTAAGTTTTATACCTGTTGGAGATAAATTTTTCATTACAAGTAACCGTGATGAAAAACTTAACCGAAAAATCGCCCAGGCACCCAAAATACATGAATACAATGGAGTAAAATTTCTTTTTCCAAAAGATACAAATGCAGGCGGCACCTGGATTGTAATGAAAGAAAATGGAGATGCCGCTGTTTTAGTGAATGGAGCTTTTATTAATCATTCGGCTGAGCCCCAATACCGCAAAAGCCGGGGGTTGATATTATTAGATCTACTTGCTGATGAAATGCCTTCGACTGCTTTCTCTAAAATAGATTTAAAAAATATTGAGCCCTTTACAATCGTTTTATTTGAAAATAAATCCTTGTTTGAATTTCGCTGGGATGGTGTTGAAAAATTTGGAAAGCAATTATCAAAGCAACAGGCTTACATCTGGTCGTCTGCTACTTTGTATGATGGATTAACAATTCTAAAAAGAGAAAAATGGTTTATTGAATTTTTAAATCAGCCTATCGCTCCATCACAACAAACAATTATCAACTTTCACCGTTTTACCGGAGATGGTGACAGCCATAATGATTTACTAATGTACCGGGGCGGATTGCACCAAACGGTAAGCATTACAAGCATTGAACTGAATATCAACCAAGCCAAAATGCAATACCTGGATTTAAAGGAAAATAAGTTCTTTCTGAACGAAGCATTTTTTACACTTTCAGTTGAAAAATAAAATAAAGATGTTTCGCCGGATTGCATATCACCCTTTCTTTATCAAATTATTCCATTGGGAATATTGGCCATTCCATATAGTACACGGACCGGCTTTTATTTATTGGTTCTGGTTAAGTTTCAGAGCCAGGTCATTCTTCTTTTTTAATACTTCCAATCCAACTATTAAGAACGGAGGATTTTTGATGGAATCAAAAAAAGAAATTTATGATTTAATTCCGGCAGTATATTACCCTCCCACTCTATTATTTAAAACAACTACTACACAAGCTGAATTAACAGATACAATTAAGCAAGAGGGTTTAAATTATCCCTTGATTGGCAAACCCGATATTGGTATGAAAGGAATGTCGGTAAAAAAACTGGAGAATGAAAACGATTTGAAAGAATATGCCACATATTCAAAAGTTGATTTCTTAGTTCAGGAATTTATTCCCTTTAAAAATGAGGTGGGAATATTTTATTACCGCTATCCGAACGAACTAAAAGGTAAGATTTCTGGAGTTGTAAGAAAAGAGTTTCTTGCTGTAACGGGTAATGGAGTTTCTACCGTTGAACAATTATTGAATGAAGACAAACGGTATGTTTTACAATTACCTGTTTTGAAAAAAACTTACGCAAAAAAGTTGAATACCGTTTTAAAAAAAGATGAAGAATTTCTTTTAGTACCTTATGGCAATCATGTACGCGGTGCAAAATTTATTGATGACAGTCACCTGATTGACGAGGAACTACTGAATACAATTGACGGTATTTGTAAAAAAGTTAATGGATTTTATTTTGGAAGAATGGATATACGGTTTAATACCTGGGAAGAATTGAAACAAGGAAAAAACTTTTCTATAATTGAACTGAATGGAGCCGGTAGTGAACCCACCCATATTTACGATCCCAAACATTCTATTTTTTTTGCATGGAAAGAAATAATCCGTCATAATAAAATTCTATGGCGGATCAGCCGTATGAATCATCATCCGGAAAAACAACCCTATATGAATACATCGATGGGTTTACAAATGTTTAGAGATAATACAAAGTATTTGAAATTGATTACCGAAAAATCAGAATGAATCAATCCTTTAAAATAGTATTCTGGGGAGCATTCATCAGTTTTCTGGGTTCGTTATTCAAATATCTTAAAACAAAGACAACTGTAAATCTGGATATTTATGACACAAATAAACCAGGAAGTAAAAACTTCTTTTTTTCTAAAGTTAGATTCCCTAACTTTAGAAAAATAGCTTGCATATGAATAAGGTTTCCAATGTACTTTCCCGTAAAAACAGGGCCTCCATATCCGTAAATCCCGGCTGTACAGTTTTAGATGCTTTAAAAATAATGGCTGATGAAAATATTGGATCGCTGGTGGTAAAAGAAAATGATAAATATGTAGGTATCGTAACCGAAAGAGATTATTCCAGAAAAGTGATGCTAAAAGGAAAAAATTCTACAGAAACAACGGTAGGTGAAATCATGAGTGCTGATTTGCCAACTGTATCACCAACGGATACAATTGATCATTGTATGCAACTGATGAGTGAAAAAAATATCCGGTATATGCCTGTTTTTGATAGTGGCGAAATGGTTGGTATTATTTCAATGAGTGATGTGGTGAAAGAAACTATCCTGGCACAGAAAGAAACGATCGAACATTTACAAAGTTATATTCATAGCTGATTACTTACTGATTCATTAAATAACGAACGAAGCCCCGTAAGGCTTCGTTTTTTTACAAATCGAAAACTGAACATTGATAAGCAAGCTTAAAGTGTTCAGAAAATAACACGAATATTCAATACTCAACTTTCGCAATTCAATTTTCAATCATAATCATTCAATTATTTTGAATTTTCAACTTGTTAAGA
>JANPEU010000520.1:0-10357 GCA_031423175.1 Bacteroidota bacterium | reverse complement strand
TATTATTCAAAAAAAAATTTGTACAAATTCACATCCCCCCAAATTGAGTTTAGCAAAATTTACTAATTCAATAATATAGCTTCCGGAATTTTTGCAAATGCCAGTTTAGAGGTTGCGTTTATATACCCAGTTTGTAGTATTTATTAATAAACCCCACAGCGACAGGTTAAGAATCAATTAGGAACATGCTCCACTTGATTCTATGTTTGAATTGTAAATCAAACGTAAAGATTAAAAAACTAAAACAACGCATCATGAAAAATTACCTGCTCGGCTTTATCGTATTCTTTTTTACTGTTTCAACTTTTTCGCAAACAGATTCAACTGCCCCAGTAAAAAAAACAGTACCCAGTATTGCGACTATTAAAACACTGGATGGGAAAAAAGTAAAAGGATGGTTTTATAAAATGAATGATGAAAATATATACCTGCTACCGGTAAAAGGGAATAATAAACATTTCAGGTCTTCCGAATTCTTATCACCTGATATAAGTGAAGGGGGGTTCAATGTTCAGGTGTCGCAAATAAATACAATAGCGCTACAGAAAAAAAATGCAGGATTGAAAGGTACTTTGATTGGGTTGGGTACAGGTGCTATAATTGGAGCATTGACGGGTTTTATAAGCGGCGATGATCCAATACAGGAATGCGGTCCGAATGATTTTTTTTGTATAGGTGCTGCAATAAATAATGCATTTGCAATGACAGCAGGCGAAAAAGCATTTGTAGGTGCAATAGGGCTTGGTTTAACCGGGGCATTGACCGGCTTTATTTTAGGGAAAGTGGCTAAGAAAAAATTTATCATCGGAGGGAAAAAAGATACATATAGAGATATACAGGGAGAACTGATGAAGCGGTTGATAATAAAATAGAAATAGTTAATGAAAAAAATAAAAATCTTGAAAATTATTTTAAAAAACAATTCTAAACACTAAACTTTCTTTTATGAAAAAAACAATCTTCGTATTCGCTGCAACGTTCTTTTTATTTTTTATACCTGCCTGTAAAAAAGAGAAAGAAAAAACACAATCCAAAACCGAGTTGCTTACAACCGGAAGCTGGAAAATAACTGCTGCCGTTTCTGATAATGATGGCAATGGGTCATATGAAACAAATGATTTTGCTTCATTTCCTGCCTGCTTTGTTGATAATATTTTCACATTCAAAACAAATGGACAACTGGAACTGGATGAAGGCCCTACTAAATGCGATGTATTGGACCCGCAAGTAGAAACGGTTTCCTGGCAGCTTACCAACAACGAAACAAATATTGTAGTGGATAGTGATACATACGATTTAACTGAGTTAAATACTTCAACTTTTAAAATAAAAGAAAACTTATCCGGCGGTCGTAGCTCAGTGGTAACATTTACAAAGCGGTAAGAAGTTCTTAGGTAAAATACTCTGATAGGGGGACATCATTAATGTACTAAGAAAAAGGAGTAATCAGATTCCGGCAAAGGAAAATATTTGCCCAAAGTATGAGAATATTGCTTAGCCATCTTAAAAAACTATTAGAGGAAAAATGTTTATTTATTTGCCCCCTGATTTCAATAAATAGTTACAGTCAGGGTGGGGAATTAAAAACTAATTATCTTTTTGATTCAGGTTTTATAAGTGCTGGTGGATATATTACATTCGGATTTGCGCTTTAATATTGTTTCACAATCAATAGATAAAAATGTTTTGTTACCGGTTAGCTAATGATGGGGATAATCAACAATTGATTGAGTTGACTGCTGCTTCCAGTATGGCGGGAGAAATATCTTTACGCATTGATCGTAAACCGGATTTTTTTAGTTTGTTGAAAATGCGGGGAGAAACTAAGGTGTTTGTTGCGCTGGATGGCAATACAATTATCGGCGCACTTTGCAGTACTCTTCAACAAGTGTATTTAGGTGGACAAATTTTTCCAATGCAATATATCGGCGACTTTAAAGTCGCCGAATCGTTCAGGAATATGGGCATTGGGTTGCAATTGTGTAATAACATGGCAGATTATGTTATTGCGAATAACTCTGATCTGGCTTTTCTTAATGTTTCAAAAGGAAATACTAAACCCATTTCTTTCTTTAAAGACAGGCCCGGCGTCCCCGACTATGATAATATCGGAGTTTTTAAAATTCATCAGTTCATTGGAAAAAAAAGAAAATACCCTCATCCTCAATTTAAAATTGAATCAACACCTGTTACCGATGAGTTAATAAAATTTTTAAATACGAGTTACTGCAAATACGAAATGGGACCTGTTATTACAAAAGAGAAACTGGAAGGTGCCCAAAATTTTATAATCAGGGACAAAAATAATATCGTGGCTGCTATGTGTTTAATAGATACGATGAGTGTAAAACAAAATATAGTGATGAAGCTGTCAGTAAAAATGAAATACCTGCTAAAGTTGATAAATTCTTTAAGCCGGGTGTCAGGCATATCAAAAATGCCGTTAATAAATGAGCCGGTCCGAATGATGTATATAAAATATTTAGCAGCGAACAATCATGATAAGCAGCTGGTGAAACTGCTTATCAATTATGCGAGGAATATCGTATATGAGAGTTCTTATTCATTTGTTTCACTCGGGTTACACGAAAAAGACTATTTAAATAAATGCTTTTCTGGTTTATTTAAACTAACTTTTAATTCGGTGGGGATGCTGTTGAGTATAAAAAATAATAAAGCGTTAATTGAGAAAGTAAAAGAAGGAGTTCCGTTTGAGGATTACTCACTGGTATAAAAAATTTAAATCAATATTAAAAATAAAATTATGGAAGCAGCAACCAAAGCAGCAATGACTATTGAAGAATTCAATGTTATCTCAGATGTTTTTTCCCAGGCTATTACCGGCGAGCTTATCGGTATGTCAAATTTTGCATCGCTGGCAGAAACAATTGATGACCCGCATGAAAAAATGGAAGCTGTTGAGCATGCTAACAGTGAGCGGATGCATGCCGAAGGTTTTATGGCCTATGCAAAAAAGGCAAGATTGAAAATTAACGTCAATATGGATAGCGTGTATTGGGGAAATGTTCGCAAGCAATTCTTATCCTATGCACAAAAAAAAGATTTTATAGCCTGCCTTATAATCCAGGAAGTAATGCTGGAGTCATTTGCAGTATCAATGTACACAGATGTAGGTAATGCATTGGGTGGTGAAGCAGGAAAACTTTTTCTCAGCATTGCTGATGAAGAAAAAGAACATCTTGAACATTCTTCTGATCTGCTGCGTGCCGAATTGGAAAAAGATCCTGAAGCATTCTTAAATAAATTTGAAGAGATTCATATTAATTGCATGACAATCCTGGCAGAGTTTACTGCAACAACAGACCTGCGGGGTCATTGTGGTGTTTGCAACGGAGATTGTATGAAAGGTTCCATGCATCATATTGGGCTCGACATTGTAAACTTACGGGGTAATGCAATGGCACTCTATGCACAGTCACTGGATAATATTGGAATACCCGGAGAAAAATCAATCGTATGGATAGCCAAACTCCCAGCATAGATTTTGCGGTGATAGCACACCAGGATAGCTGGCAGAATATTACTGCATTTATAAATGGTATCAGGATTGATGGCCAGCAACAGCTTTCTTCTGAAAAAATTAAAGATATATTTTCATTTATTCCTCCCAGGGATATTTTCAGAATAAAGGTTAAATCGAAAACAGGCACTGAAATAAATGGCGTGTATATTGAAACATTTATTGATCCGGACAAACTGGATACGCAATTTATCAGAACGAATATCGGTAAAGTAATGAATGCAGTATCCTGTGCAAAAAAAATGGGTGCAAAGATTGTAGCCCTCGGAGGATTCACTTCAATTGTTCTTGAAGGTAAGCTTGATTCATTCTCTTCCGGCGAATCAAAATTTACAACGGGCAACACACTTACTGCTGCATATATTGTAAAAGGAATTGAAAAAGCTGCAACCCGGAGTAATATTAATTTACAGGAGTCTGCAATTTTAATTGTTGGTGCCACCGGTGACATTGGAATGGCATGTGTAAACTTCCTGAAAAATAAAGCAAAGAAACTTCTTTTGAATGCCCGTAATCATCAACGGCTTGAAAAATTATCTCAAGAACTGGCAAAAGAAAAAATTCCTGCCAGTTATTCCGTCTGCCTGCAGGATCTTATTTCAGAAGCTGATGTAATAATTTGTGCTGCCAGTTCAATAGGAATAAAACTGGCCGATTGCAAAAAAGATGTTTTAATCTGCGATGCCGGCTATCCTAAAAATTTAGAAAAAAAAATTGAGAAGGAAAACAGTATAAGTTTATTTCACGGAGGTATGGGACAGGTAAACTATGGATTTCATTTTAACCCTGATTATTCAAAAAGTTTTTATCGCTATGCTGCGCCAAATATTTCACATGGCTGTATATTGGAAGCTATTATACTTGCATTTGAAAATAAATTTGAAACATATTCTGCCGGCAAAGGGAATATTACAATTGATAAAATGGAAGAAATTTACGGGTTAAGTTTAAAGCACGGAATTAATATTGCTCCATTCTATAATTCAAACGGATTGTGGTAAAAAAAATAAGCAGCTGATAAAATATTTAATCAGATGAAAAAAGAAAAAGACCAGGTCGCATTATTCAAATTAGTGTTTACCCATAATTGGGAAGATCCTGAATGCGATCAGGCCGCATTGAAAATAAAAAGCAATGATGCAGTTTTGGCAATTACTTCCGGGGGGTGTAATGTATTGGGGTTTTTATTGTTTGATCCTGAAATCATTTACAGTATAGATATTAATCCTGCACAATCCTATTTACTGGGATTAAAAATTGCAGCCATAAAATGCCTGGAATTTGATGAGTTCATTTCGTTTGCCGGGCTAAAACAACATGACAACAGGCTGAATTTATACGAAAAGATGAAACCTTTTTTAAGTAATGAAGCACTTAGGTTTTGGAACGGGCAGGAGAAAATTTTAACTCATGGATTTTTAATGAATGGTAAATATGAAACGTTTATTCGCTTAGCAGGTAAATTCCTTAATTTCTTGCAAGGCAAAAAAAGAGTCCAGGGGTTATTTGCCGAAAAATCCAGGGAGGAACAGGAAGTTTATTTTGATAAGGTATGGAATACAAGGCGCATTCATTATTTGTTTAAGATTTTGTTTAATAAACGAATGCTTGCCAAACGTGGGTTAGTAGCTGATTACTTTCATTTTGATGATGGAAGCAAATCATTTGCAGAAAGTTTTTACAACAGATCAAAAAAAGCATTCAGGGATATTCCTGTAAAAGGAAATTATTTTGTGTCATTGTACCTCTTGGGGAAATATAGCAATGACAAAGAAGTGCCGGGCTATTTAAAAAGAGAAAACTTTGAATTAATAAAATCACGGGTTGACAGGATAAAAATTATTACCGCTGATGCACAAGGCTGGCTCGATTCAATGCCCGCTGAAAGTATAAACTGTTTTGCATTATCTAATATTTGCGAACTAATGAGTGAAAAAGATACGCACCGTTTATTTTCAGCAGTATCTGTAACGGCACGAAAGAACTCAAGGATTATTTTCCGGAACCTTATGATACCACGTGAAGTGCCCGAAGATTTGCGCAGCTTAATAGTAAAAGATGAAGGGCTTAGTAAAGCAATCCAGTTTGATGACCGCTCTTTTGTGTATGGGAAAGTAGCCGCCTATACTATTTGTAAATAATAAACTTTCAAACCATGGTTACAGAACAATATAAAATACCAGATAGGACAAATCTTGTAATAACTACTTTATGCAGTTGTGCATACTTTGCTTTATTATGGATAGCATCTCATGTAAATAATTACGGATGGGTTCTTCTGTGTGGTTTTCTGTTTGCGGTAATAATGGTGCCCGTTTACTCACTTATACATGAAGCAGAACATAGTATTGTAAATTCAAATGAAGCTGTGAACAATATTATGGGGAGATGGCTCAGCACTTTATTTATTGCACCTTATACCTTTTTCAAACACTGTCATTTAAAGCATCATAAAAAAAACCGGACGGACGAAGAAATGTGGGATCTTTATTATGAACATCAGGATAAACTGAAACGATATGGTACATTATATGGAATGATGATCGGAATTGGATATTTTTCTATGTGGCTTGCTGTGCTACTATACGCCATTGCACCAGGACTTATTTATACCCGCTTTTTTTATTCGCATAAAGAGATAGGTGGATTTTTAAAAGGGAGTGATCGGAAAGACAAGGTTGCAAAATCCAGGTGGGAAAGTATACTGGTAATCATTTTTCAGGTTGCTGTTTTTTTCATTCTTGATCTTAAGTGGACTTCATGGCTCACCTTATTTGCCATGCATGGTTTTTTATGGTCTTCGCAGAACTATGTGAATCATGCATTCAGCCCACGGGATATAATCAATGGTGCTCATAACCTGAAGATTCCAATCTGGTTAAAACTGATATACCTGAATTTTAATTTACATCTTGCACATCATCAAAATCCGAAAATTCCCTGGTTGCATCTTCCCAAGTTTATCAATTCGGGCAAAGGACGAATGTCGTTTTTTAAAAATTATTTACGCTTATGGAAAGGACCCAGGTTAACAAAAGAAGCCTCACCGGAATTAATAGAAAATAATCTTCCACCTGATTTACCTGTGTAATTAAATTTTAGTTCATGAACAGAGTGGTTTTTAAAAATACTGATCCTGGTTTTTTTAACTCCGTCAAAAGCGCTGTTGACCAATATTTCTTTGTCAATAATCTGAAAAAAACAGGCGACCGGCGTTTATATATTAAAACCATTCTGTCTTTTCCTTTAGCTGTTAGCTTATATCTTTTTTTATTGTTTGGACACTACTCACCAGCTGCCGGAGTTGTGTTAAGTATTTCATTTGGTTTCACCTTATCGGTTATTGCCATGAATGTGATGCATGATGCATGCCATGGAAGTTTCTCTGAAAAAAAATGGATCAATACTTTAATGGGATTAACGATGAATGCTTTGGGGAGCAATGCATTTCTTTGGAAAATAAAACATAATATACTTCATCACACCTATACGAATATTGATGGTATAGATAATGATATAGCCATTTGGCCCCTGCTACGGCAATCGCCTGTACAAAAATGGAAGCCGGCGCATCGCTACCAGTTCCTGTACATGTTTCCTTTATATGGACTCAGTACACTAGCCTGGATGTTTATTGATGATTTTGCCAAATATTTTACCAGGAAGATATCATCAACTGCAATTAAAAAAATCAGTTTAAAAGAGCATATCCTCTTTTGGATTAGTAAGGCTTTCTGTATTTTAGTTTATTTAATAATTCCTTCTTCGATCCTCGGCTGGCAAAACTGTTTGACCGGATTTTTAATTGTTCATCTTACAATGGGGCTGTGCTTAACGACAGTATTTCAATTAGCACACCTTGTAAGCAACACCCATTTTGAAGCAGTAGAAAATAATAAAAAACAAATAGAAGCAGAATGGGCCGTGCATGAGGTTATAACGACTTCAAATTTTGCAATGGATAATAAAATTATCAGTTGGTTGTTTGGGGGGTTAAATTTTCAGATTGAACATCATTTATTTCCCCGAATTAGTCATGTGCATTATCCTGCTATCAGCAGCATTGTCAAAAAAGAATGCAGCAGGCATCAGCTGCCTTACAACTACTATCCAACTTTAAACAAAGCATTTATTTCTCATATACGTTTTATGAAAGAACTGGGCAAAGAAATTAAAAGTTCAACACCTGGGTAGTGACTGGAACTTTCAAAAACGATAATTCGATAACCGCAGTATCAATTTTTAACCAGAATGGGCATTCGATCACTTTTTTTTAAAGCAACCCGTCCGGATAATCAGCTGGCTTTTATCCGGCAACGATGTCCTCTCCGCGAATCAGGCAATTTACAGTTGACAGGTTTTACTGAAAAAATTTCTGGCAATCATATCTATCTTGAAAGAGGGAAAGGCAGACCGATTATTTTTTGTTCGGGGTTGTATGGAAGCATTTATAACGTGGCGTCGGTCGGAAAACTTCTCTCTGATCAATACCGATTTATTGTTCCTTATCTTCCTCTATATGATTTGCCGCTTATTGACTGTACAGTTTCTAAACTGGCTGACTACCTGCACAGTTTCATGACCGACATTGCATTAAAAGAAGCAGTTTTTATCGGTAGCTCTATGGGTGGTGGTGCTTCTTTGTACTATACATTGCGAAAAGATAACCGGTCAAAAGGTATTGTGCTTTGTGGTAGTTCGGGCCTGTCCACTATTCCTATGCAAAAAGGTTTTTTTAAGAGAAAAAATTATGCCTTTGTAAAGCAAACTACGCAGGACATTTTTTTTGACCCCAACACTCCATCAGAGAACATGATCAATCAGGTATTTAATGCCATACAGAATTATGAAATTGTTTTACGTTCTATACGATTTACAAAATCTACAGCTAATGAGCAGTTACATGATAAGCTGAAAAATATACTGGCACGCTGCTTGCTGATCTGGGGCAAGCAGGATCCTATAACTCCTCCTGCAACAGGGCAGCTTTTTGAAAAACTATTACCGTATGCAGAACTGCATTATCTTGATAAATGCGGTCATGTACCAACCCAGGAGCATCCTGAAGAAGTAGCAATGCTAATAAAAAAATTTTTACAACGTATCAACTATATTTAATCCAGAAATGCTTACTGCTTTACATATATCAAAGTCATACGGTAAAAAAGAAATACTGAGTAATATATCTTTTACTATACGCCCCGGTACACTCAATGCAGTAGTTGGTGAAAATGGAGCTGGTAAATCCACTTTGATGAAGATACTTATCGGCGAATTAAATGCCGATAAAGGAAACGTTATACTGAATGGCAAATCCGGCTATTGTCCGCAGCATCCGCTCATTTTTTCTATGCTTACTGTAAATGAGAATTTCAGGTATTTCGCATCTGCCTACGGGTTGACTAACCATTATTGGAAAGCAAGGCGGGATAAGTTGATGGATCAACTTGGTTTCAAAAAATACCTCCATTACCGGGTTGAACATTTAAGCGGAGGTACCCAGCAAAAACTCAATCTTACTCTTGCATTGCTGCACGAACCCGATATACTTATATTGGATGAACCCTATGGTGCTTTTGACCTGGCTACATATCAACATTTCAGGGAAATGATGTTTCAATTGAAAGATCAGGGAAAATGCATTCTGTTAGTTACACATTTATTAAATGATGCAGAACGGTTTGACCAGGTTTTTACTTTAAAAGAAGGAGGTTTTCAATGAGGTGGAAACTACTTCTTACAAGCTTTAATATGCATTTCAGAATGTTGATGCGCCAAAAAATAGTTTTACTTCTTTTATTGGGTATCCCCGCCCTTTTTATTTTTATTGTACAGCTTACAGCTTCTGAAAGAGAAATATTATTCGAGGTGGGTATTGCAGAAACAAAAACGATGATAAAAGCGACAGAGGCAAATGTGTCGCTGATATTTGTTTCGATGGCAACAATCGGATTTTTATCATCTTTCGTTTCCCTCAGCCTTGTTCTGCAATACAAAGAGGTTAACCGGCGGCTGGTTCTCTGCGGTTACTATCCAGCAGAACTAATGTTATCAGCATTGGCTGTAATGTTCTTTATTATCGTATTGCTGGTATTATGTATTGGTTTATCTATTCAGTTTTTTTTTCAGCCCCTTCATTTTTGGACAATGCTGTTAGGTATGTTATTTAACGGACTTATTTATGGCGGCTATGGAATGCTGGTGGGCTGTATGATCAAAGGATCCCTTGAGGGAACATTAACAGTTATCCTGCTGGCAAATATTGATGCCGGATGGCTGCAAAATCCACTCTTCTTTTCGGAAGCCAGGAACAAATTCATTATTCAATTATTGCCTGCATATCATCCTACCCAATTATCAGTTGGGGCGGCATTTACAAATGTGCCTTTACAAACATCAATTTTTACCGGCCTTGCTTATATGCTTTTTTTCTTTGGCGCAGCCATTATTATTTCATATTACAGTATGCGGATCAAACAAGTTAATAAAATAAAAAAAAGCAAGTGAATACTACCAGGAATATAATCTCTTCTGATTTCAAATTTCTTTTATTAAAACCAATCATCACCGAAGGGGGGTTGTTTTTCCGTTAGCCGAACTATGTATTTTGATTCGGCAGGTGATGTGCATGCCTGTTCATTTTTGCCATAAAAAACTACATAACATTATTGATGTGATAAGAAAAGGGAATAGTAAGTAAAATACCTGTAAAAGAAAATAATTGCTCTTTGTAAGAGGGAATAGCATAATTTTTAATTACCAAAATTTAATTTATGAAAAAAATTATCCTTTTCACTATACTGCTGATTGTGACAA
>JANPEU010000519.1:0-1660 GCA_031423175.1 Bacteroidota bacterium | reverse complement strand
TAATTTGCTTACAACGATTGCCTGGCAAATAGACGGCAAAACAGAATATGCGCTGGAAGGATCTGTTTTTATTGCCGGTGCAGTAGTACAATGGTTGCGTGATGGTTTAAAAATTATCCGTAACTCATCTGAAGTGGAAGCTTTGGCCGCAACAGTAAAAGATTCAGAAGGGGTTTATATAGTTCCTGCCTTTGCGGGTCTTGGTACTCCCCACTGGAATCAACATGCAAGAGGAAGTATTTTTGGATTGACAAGAGGAAGCACCAATGCGCATCTTGCAAAAGCAGCATTAGATAGTATTGCTTATCAAACTTATGATGTACTGAAAGCAATGGAAGCCGATTCAGGAATTTCTATTGCCGAATTGAGAGTGGATGGCGGCGCTACAATTAATAATGCTTTAATGCAGTTTCAAAGTGATATACTCAATACAAAAGTTATCCGGCCGAAAGTAACAGAGACAACTGCGCTTGGAGCCGCTTATTTAGCAGGGCTTGCAGTTGGATATTGGGAAAATGTTGATGAAATTCAAAAACAATGGCAGGTGGATAAAGAGTTTTCTTCTACGATGAATGATGAAAAAAGAAATGAATTGGTGAATGGGTGGCAGCGGGCGGTGAATGCCGCTATTGCATGGGCTGATCAGTAGTTTTTCAACACAGAGATACAGAGGTTATGAGTTACACAGAGATATTAATTTTATAACTTGCTTTTATGCCAATTAAAAATGCTGCCTGGTATAATTCATTAACTGAAAGAATTATCAGGTGTGCTATTGAAGTTCATAGGGAATTAGGTCCAGGCTTGATGGAGTCCGTTTATGAAATATGTTTAAGAAAAATTCTGGCCGATGATGGGATGAAAGTTGAAAGTCAGTTAATATTGCCAGTTCATTTCAAAGGTGAAATACTAAATAAAGACTTTGTTCTAGACTTACTTGTAGAGGAAGAAATAATTTTAGAGCTTAAATCTGTCGAAATTATTTTGCCAGTGCACGAAGCACAACTTGTTACTTACCTAAAACTTTCTGGTAAAAAGCTTGGGCTCCTTATCAATTTTAATGTAGCACTATTAAAAGACGGAATACGCCGCCGGATAAACGGAGATCTAAACTCTGTGTAACTCTGTTTCTCCGTATCTCCGTGTTGAAAAAAATAATATGAACCGACAACAGCAAATACAACAATTACAAGCAACCAAAGAATTCGACATTTGTATCATTGGTGGTGGCGCTACTGGTTTAGGTATTGCGGTTGATGCTGCATCAAGAGGATGCAAAACAATTTTACTGGAGAAATATGATTTTGCAAAAGGCACATCAAGCCGTAGTACAAAACTGGTGCATGGTGGTGTACGTTATTTGCAACAGGGAAATCTGAAACTAGTGATGGAGGCATTAAAAGAAAGGGGCCTTTTGAAAAAGAATGCACCACATCTTGTAAAAAATCAAGCCTTCGTTATTCCCAATTATAAATGGTGGGAAAATCCTTTTTATGGAATTGGGTTAAAAGTTTATGATTGGATGGCGGGCAGCCTGGGTTTTGGCCCTTCCCAATTTTTAACTAAAGAAGAAACACTTGCACTGGCACCCAATCTTGATGAAGAAGATTTGCGTGGCGGGGTTTTATATCATGACGGTCAGTTTGATGATGCAAGGCTT
>JANPEU010000518.1:0-3140 GCA_031423175.1 Bacteroidota bacterium | reverse complement strand
GATGTACGGGTGGGGAAAAATATTACATTACAAGTAAATGCCGAAACTGCAGAGAATGCAAAAGCAATAGCCGAAGAAGCGACAAAAAAATTGCTTAGCAATCCGGTGATGGAGTATTTTGAGGTATCGGTTAATTAATTTGCCAATATGCAAATTTGCAAATGAGAACGGGCTTGGCACATTGGCACATTGGCATATTTGCACATTCTTCTTTATGCTTTATTTAGTACCATCTCCCATCGGAAATTTAAAAGACATCACACTTCGTGCATTAGAAGTGCTGAAAGATGTAGATTTAATTCTTGCAGAAGATACCAGAACAAGTTCTCACCTGCTGAATCATTATCAAATTACAAAACCACTTTCGCCTTATCATCAGCACAATGAACATAAAATAGTTCAGCATCTTGTTGATCAGTTAAAATCTGGTAAAAAAATAGCAGTACTTACCGATGCAGGTACACCGGGTATTTCTGACCCTGCTTTTTTATTGGTAAGGGAATGTGTAAAAAATGATATTAAAGTGGAATGTTTGCCCGGTGCAACTGCATTTGTTCCTGCATTGGTAAACAGCGGCATACCATCAAACCGTTTTGTATTTGAAGGATTTATTCCGGTAAAAAAAGGAAGACAAACTTTATTAAAGCAATTGGCTGAAGAGGAAAGAACAATGATTTTTTATGAATCGCCCATGCGATTAGTAAAAACATTAGAAAATTTTATTCAATACTTCGGTGCAGAAAGAAATTGTTGTGTAAGCCGTGAGCTTACAAAAATATTTGAGGAGAATAAACGGGGTACATTGTCAGAAGTTTGTGAATACTTCAAACAAAAAGGAGTAAAAGGGGAAATCGTAATTGTGGTTGCAGGAAAGGGATAAAAATTTTATTGCCTTGAATGCCGAAAGACGATAAGGGAATAATAAATTATAGGAGTTTTGTCATACTGAACGGTGAATTTAAGACTCATTCTAATTTAAGGAAACGTAGTGAAGTATCTCAAAGAGAGCAAGACTACAAGATACTTCACTATGATTCACTCAATCCAAATTTCTCTGATCGTAACCGTTCAGTATGACAAGAACTTACGGAATGATGAGTGAAATGAAAAACTATAACTCTCGGAGTCTTGTCATGCTGAACGGTGAATTTAAGACTCATTCTAATTTAAGGAAACGTAGTGAAGTATCTCAAAGAGAACAAGAACGCAAGATGCTTCACTATCATTCACTCAACACAAACTTCTCTGACGGTAACCGCTCAGCATGACAAGATTCTAATTGGACGATGAGTAAAAAGTAAATTATTTGCTTCAACTTCCCTGGAAAAATCCGTCTTGGAGTCTTTCTGGTTATTTTTTCCAGACTTAACATTCTTATAAGCCATCTCCGTTTTATCTTTGATTCTCATTTATTAATAAATTTATTTTATGAAAAAAATATTCTTCATCTTTTCATTGTTTATCATAAGCTTTGTTTCAAATGCCCAGGTACGTATAGTGCCTGAAGTAGTTAAAGAAAATTTCAAAATCCAATATCCCAATGCAAAAATTTCAGAGTATGAAGACTTGCTGGTAAAAGTGATAGTAAAATTTACACTGGAAGGTGCAGATATGAAAGCGACATACACAAACAAAGGTTCCTGGAAAGGAACAGAGAAAGAAATTACATACGCAGTTGTACCTGCTGAAGTAAAAGATGGATTTAATAAAAGTAAATTTGCTGATTGGGCAATTCGGGAAAGCACTCAAATTTATTTGCCTGGCGGTAGTATTCAATACCGGCTCAGGGTTAAAAAAAATGATCTGCAATTAAAATATCTTTTCTTTAATACGAAAGGAAGATTGCTACGTACATCAATCACCATTTAAATCCAGGCCGAGATTTGTTCAATTGGTTTTCTTTTTAAATCAGGGACAAAACATTCTTCTAAAGGATATCCAACCGGGATTAACAGAAAAGGTTTTTCATTTTCCGGCCTGTTTAAAACCTTGCTTAAAAAATTCATTGGGGATGGGGTATGTGTTAATGCAACTAATCCTGCATGATGGATAGCTGTAAGTAAGTAACCACAGGCAATTCCGCAACTTTCATTTGCATAATAAACATTTGCTCTGCTTCCGTCAGGTTTTAGTTCATAACTTTTTTTAAAAACAATTATCAGGTAGGGTGCGGTTTCCAGAAATTCTTTTTTCCAGTCAGTTTGTAATGGTCTTAAATCTGCCAGCCATTCTGCAGGCATTCTTCCATTATAACTTTCGTACTCTTCTTTTTCAGCTTCAATGCGGATTTGTTTTTTTATTTCCCGATTACTCACTATGCAAAATGTCCAGGGTTGTTTATGTGCCCCGCTTGGTGCAGTAGAAGCAGCAAGTATAATATTTTCAATTACCTCTTTTGCAATGGGCTTATCAGAAAAATTTCTCACCGTTCTTCTTTTATCCATCCATTCATAAAAGTCTTTACTCCGTTTAAGGGTCATCGCTTCGTCATAACTATCTTTTGAGTATGCAACGAATGGATAGCCATCTATCATCTTTATCTTACTCATAACATTGATTTTGACGGAAATTACTATTTTCACCGTTCACTTTTTTAGTATGCAAAAATTATTTATTCATTTTGTCCTTCTCATTACAATAAATGTACATGCTCAAAGTTTGTCAGCTGGAAAAAAAATGGTGGATACATTAACATCTGCCGCTTTCTGGGGCAGAGGCTATACAAATGATGGAATGAAAAAAGCGGGAAAATTTCTTGCAACCGAATTTCAATCGTATGGGTTGATTCCTATGAATGGGAATGATTTTTTGCAGGAATTCAGTTAGTGTAAATACATTTCCTGGCAAAATGGAAGTATCCGTAAATGGCAAAAATTTGATTCCGGGAAAAGATTTTATAATAGGAGCAGAAAGCCGGGGTATAAAAGCAGAGGGTGAATTAATTCCATCATCAGAAAAAGATCAGTTTATCAATCCCAAAGAAAGATTGATTTTTAAAATAGAAGATAAACTTACATGGGAGGTTTCTCAGAAAGTGGCAGATTATTCTGTTGTGCAGGTGGATCGTAAATCTGTTTCATTGCCACTTCGTTCTTTCAAAGTGAATTTTGAAAACAAGTTGATAAAAAAATTTAATGCAG
>JANPEU010000517.1:0-2385 GCA_031423175.1 Bacteroidota bacterium | reverse complement strand
AATATCGAGTTGTTTGATGTGTGAGATTATACACCCCCATTCCTTTTTCTAAAGTACTGAACCAGATGTTTCCGTTTTCCCCTGTATAAATTTCTGTAATGGTGATGCCGGTTTGATTAACTGGATCAATCGAATTAATTTTTTGAGTTTGTTTATTGTATTTAAATAATCCAAGGTTGGTACCAATCCATACTATATTCTTATCAGTTGCATCCTGTGCAAAAGAATATACACCGGTTGAGGGCTGAAGGACAATTTGTGTTACAGGAAGTGCCCCTTTTGTTACAGTATAGTTACCCTCTTTATCCGGGCCAACTTCAATTCCTTTCCACGCCTTTTTATTTGCAGCATTTTTAATTAGATAAAAATTATCTTTTATTGTACCAACGAATAAAGTGTTGTCATCATCAATCCAGATTTTAGAAACAGGACTTGTTTTAGGAAAATTAAAATATGGCCAACCCCAACCCCCAAATTCACCATTGGGCCGCCAGAGAAAAAAATTATCATGTGCAACAAAATAAAAAACACTATCCTGTCCGCCTTGCGCCATACCCCTGATACTGTCTTCAGCTAAATAATTTCTGATTTTTACAGTTTGATGTTGCTGTCTTCCCTTACTATCATACAATCTGCCATCACCGACAGCAGGGCCGTCGAACTGATGTCCTTTTAATTTCCATATGCCTATTGAGCTGGTCATATGTGTCACACCTTCTATAGTAGTGTACAACTGGTATGGGATTATACCCATTGAATCTAATGGAAAACTTTTAAAGAGAGGTTTCTGTGAAGTAGCGGTTAATAAAGCAATTAAACATATAATAATTGAGCTGATTTTCTTTATTAAGTTTTTGAAATTCATATTTTGAAGGTACAATCTTATACATACTTTGAAATACCCCGATTGGCAATTGTACAAATTGAATTGATACTATGTTTTACCAGCATATATGTGATATATTAAAATAAGACTTACAAAGAATCAACCCAACTCATCCAATTACCAAATGCCACATCCTTCCGGTATTTTTCTAAGTAATTTGGTATTAACAAACCACTGTTATGAAAAAAATTAAACTTGTCTTACTACTTTCTCTGTTTGTTATATCTGTGTCTGCCCAGCAAACTACATCGGCGCCAGGTCTTCCAAAGACCGAATACATGAAAAAAAGTAAAAAACAAAAAACTACGGCTTGGATTTTATTGGGAGGCGGCACAACAGTTGGTTTTATTGGGCTAACCCAACTAAACCTTGCTGGAAGCGATAATGGAGAAGTAAACAATACGCCGGGAACAGTTATGTTTATTGTTGGAGGCGTGGCTGCACTAACAAGTATTTCATTTTTTTCTGCATCCAAAAAGAATAAAAGAAAGGCAATAAGTATGTCTTTCAAAAATCAAATGATACCTCAATTGCAAACTAACGGCATTGTGTACCGGGCCATACCATCGTTTAATGCAATAATCGGGTTATGAAAAAAATAATTTTTTTTTCTTTAGCACTAATCATTGGAAATTTTTCTTTCTGTCAGGGAACCATCCTTTCCCCAACTTTAACGAAACAGGATTACCTGGCAAAAAGCAGAAACCAGAAAAAGACCGCTAAAATACTTTTAGTGGGTGGGGCGGTAATGTCAGGGGTAGGTCTTGGCATAGCGTTGAGTAATCTCAATGGTCTTTTCGATCCTAATCAGCCCGAACCGAATAACAATGGGAAGCTTGCAGATGTGTTGGGATACTCGGGTCTTGTTATAGCGGCAGCCAGCATCCCGCTATTTATTATTTCTTCAAAAAACAAAAAGAAAGCAATGAGTATGTCTTTTAAAAACCAAAGGATACCACAATTTCGGGGCAGCAGTTTTGTATACAGGCCCATACCTTCTATTAACTTTAAAATTGATTTATAAAATGAAACCAGCTTTTACCACTACCATTTTTTTATTTTTCAGCAGTTATTTGTTTGCACAGCAACAAGAACAAAAAATAAAGCCCATCTGCCGGGTTCATGTTACCACCATGCAGGAAAATAAAATGAAGGGCCTGCTTTTGGCAACCAGCGATTCATTGTTGATTGTTTATCCCGGCAAAATGAGTTACTGGAATAAGGGAAAAAAATATGATGCTGTCGTTTTTGGTTGTTCAAGAATCAAAAAGATTACCCTTAAAAAAAATACCCGGGTGATGAAAGGGATGCTGATAGGGGCCGTTATTGGAACCTTGCCATTACTTGCCGGGAATAGTCCGGATGATAAATCAAGTATTGCAGCACTCGCAGCCCTTACTGCTCCGGCAGGCGCAATCACCGGGGCTATTTTTGGTATAACCGCTCAGAAAACTTTTCAAATTAATGGGTCAGGCTCATCATTTAATGAATTTCAAAAA
>JANPEU010000516.1:0-1895 GCA_031423175.1 Bacteroidota bacterium | reverse complement strand
GAAAAGATCCGGTCTTTCTTCTATTGCTCTGCCTATTAAAATACCGCCTGCACTGCCACCCTCACCAAAAATACGTTCAGGTGAAGTGTATTTGTTTTTTACGAGGTATTCAGCACAGGAAATAAAATCTTTCCATGTATTGGGCTTTGTAGTTTTGAACCCTGCTTTATGCCATTGTTCGCCTTTTTCTCCACCACCACGGGGATGTGTGTTCGCAATAATTACACCTCTGTTTAGCAGGGAAAGATTTGGTGGATAAAACCATGGAGTGCTTGAAAATCCATAGGAGCCATAGCCGGTCATGTAAACAATATTGTTTCCACCTTTTTTTATGTTCTTGTTATATACCAATGATAATGGTACCATCACACCATCATGGCCCTTTACTTCTACTTCTTCAGTCACCAGGTCATCAATACCAGGATAATTTACCAGAACCTGGAAGGAGCTTATACTTGATTTCCCGGTTACAGGATTATAAATATATTGTGTTGATGATTGTTTCCATGATGAAACATAGAGAATGCAATCATTTGTTTCGGAATCAAAACCATCTAAAAATGCAGTGCCGATCAAAGGAAGTATAACAGATTTTATTTCTCCGGTTTTTAAGTTATACTGGTCAATAAAAGTATTAATACCATCAGATTTGGAAATAAATATATAATCCTTAGAACCGCTGATTCTGTCAATATTTTTTTCTTCTTCAGGAATGATTGTTTTTGCATGTGTCAGGTCAGGATCATTTATACGAGCCATAAGCAGTTTACCTTTTGGAGCATTTTTCCGGGAAAATAAATACACATTATCGTCATAAACAAGAGCTTCATGTATCTTGTCTTCTGATCTTATAAAAGGGTTCCAGTTAATCTTTTCCTTAAATAAATCTGAAGCAGGAGCAAAATACTGCCGGTTCCTATCTTGCCAGCCACTAAACAAATTTGCAATCATAAATTTCCCATCAGCTGAATAACCAGGCCGGATGATTTCTTCCGGTTTTAGATTCAGTTGCGGATCATGTTGCCTTGACATAATAAGTCTATCACTCTTTGTATCAGTACCCACTTCATGATACATGGCACGGTTATCTTTAGGAAACTCCGGTGAGTTATAGTCGCTTGTTAGAGGGGCTAAATAAATTATGCCTTTACTATCAGGTGTCCAACAGGTTGTCCAGTTTTCTGCTGCACTTCCGGGATAAATACTTTCCTGATAGAAGCTTTTGGAATCCACATTGAATATTCTGGTGGTATTTATGTGCGGTGATTTCCCTCTTAGATAAATTACAAGTTTTTTCCCATCCTTACTGGGAAGAAACCAAAACTTAACCGTATCAGTTCCACTTTCTTTATATGTTAATGGATCAAAGAGTAATATTTCCTCACCAGTTTCCCCTTCCCTATAAAAAAGTCTTACTGTGTTTTCGCCGGCTAATATTTTCCCATAAAAATACCGGTTGCCCCCACGCAGAGGACCCCAAATTTCATAAGGAGTCAGTTTATCTAACTGTTTAAACTCTTCAATCAACAAATCTCTGCCCGGAATTCTTTTGAGTATGCTGTCAGTAAAATCAGCTTGTTTTTTCAGCCAGTCTTTCATCTGATGGCTTTTCATATCCTCCATCCAACGGTAATTATCTGTTACCACCTTATCAAAAATGGTATCTGATACCGGTTGTTCGGGTGTGGCTGGATAAACAAAAGATTGTTTGACAGATTCGTTACATGAAAAGGAGTATATGAGAAGAAATGTCAATGACGACCAGATTGTTGTATTTCGTTTCATAACAGAATAGCATTGATTGTTAAATAACAGAATGTAATATAAAAGTATTAAAAAATATTTCTATCTGAATTTGATTTTTTAATTTGTAGTAATTAATTCCCGCAAATTAT
>JANPEU010000515.1:0-8597 GCA_031423175.1 Bacteroidota bacterium | reverse complement strand
GAGATTTATATTTTCAATTTTAACCATAAAAATGTTCAATACTCAATGCTCAACAATCAATATTCAATTTAAAGTACTCAATTCATAATGTTCTTCGTCAATTTGCAATTTTAAATCTTCAATTTGCAATCACTACATTTGGGTCGCAAATTTACAAATCAAATCTTATAATACCGAATGGCATATTTAGCAACAAAAAGGAATCAATACTGGACACAACTTGCCATTTTATGCGCAGTAGTTGGTGGTGGATTTATTCTTGCATTAATAATCAACTATATCGCCTATGCCAATGCACTTGGTTTTGACTTTGCTACTAAATACACCCAGAAAGAAATTTCTGAAAAAATATTAGTTCCTGAGAATGCTAATATGGTGAGGTTGGTTCAATTCCTATCCACATTTGTAATGTTTGGTTTACCGGCTTTTCTATATGCTAAAATCAGCCATAAAAGACCACTCATGCATTTAGGGTTTAAAAGTAAAACAACAATTGTTCAGGCAGCACTTGTTATCATCATTATGATTGCCTGTTTGCCATTAGTAGGTGCATTAACTGAGTTAACTGAAGCACTTCCCTTTTCAAAAGAAATGTTTGAAAAATTCAAAGCAGCTGAAGTTGAATATAATGATCAGATAAGCATTATTGGTAAGATGGACAGTTTTCCAGAATTTTTATTGTCATTATTCATGCTGGCTATTTTACCTGCCGTATTCGAAGAAGTGATGTTCCGGGGAGCTGTTCAAAATTTATTAAGCCGTTGGTGGATGATGCCGGTTTTGGCTATCATTGTTACATCACTTTTGTTCAGCCTCGTCCATTTTTCTTATCTCGGGTTTTTAAGCCGTGCAGTTCTTGGGTTCGTATTGGGTTGGATGTTTTACCGAACCGGGAATATCTGGTTAAGCATAATTGCACATGCAGCTAACAATGCAGTTGCTTTAACTGCTTTATATATTGTAAAGAAAAATAACCCCGCAGCCGATTTGTCAAAAGCCGATCCGCACATACCTTCCTGGGTAGGATTGGCAGCAGTTGCCGTAGTGTATGGTTTATTCATCGTATTTGAAAAAATAAGTAAGCATCAAATTAACAAACCCGGCGAAGAAGTGTTGATTGAAATAGAGGACGTAAATAATCCTTCATGGATAAAACAAAACTAATTGATGGCATTTAACTTGCAGACCTTTAGAACAAGAACACTTACTGCTATCCTCTTTGCAGCCGTAATGCTTACGGGTTTGCTCTGGAATCATTGGAGTTTTTTAATTCTTTTTTCTATTATTCATTTTGGTTGCTGGTGGGAGTATATAAAATTGTTGAATAAAATCAATAAAAAAAATTATTTAATTTATTGTCTGATTGGATTGGTATATATAACAATGCCAGTACTGATGATTATTAGTTTAGGAATTGAGTGGAGAATTTATACCGTTGATAATACGAATGAGATTATTTATAATAATATTATTCCTTGTGCAATAATTTTTTCTATCTGGATTAATGATACAATGGCTTACATAGTTGGCTCATTCATTGGAAAAACGCCCCTTTCAAAAGTTTCACCTAAGAAAACCTGGGAAGGAACTTTGGGCGGAGTTATTCTTGCAATGATAATTGCAGGACTTATTGCCTGGGGGTTTGACTTCGAAATGAAGAAAATAATTATCATTGCAGCAATTGCCTCTATCGCCGGCACCTTTGGCGATTTATTTGAAAGCAAACTAAAACGGATGGCTGGTGTAAAAGACAGTGGCTCCTTTATGCCCGGGCATGGTGGTTTTTTAGACAGGTTCGATTCATTATTGTTTGCAATACCTTTTGTTTGGTTGTTTTTAAAATTGATGATTCATTAAAAAAAGATTCATCGCTCTCTAAAGCCCAACCAGCCTACCGACAGGCAGGTTCCCAATTCCCTAATTCCAAATTCCTATATTTGCTTCATGACTATCCATAAAGAAGGTTATAAAACAATTGCTATTGCCACTATTCTATTTGGTGCAATCAATATTCTCTCTTTTTACAATATCAGTTTAACATCACCAGTTATCAGCTGGCTTATTTTCTTTGGTACTCTGGGTATTTTAGTTTTTCTTATTTCTTTTTTCCGGATTCCTAACCGAAACTTAACAACAGATGAAAATGCAATTGTAGCACCGGCAGATGGAACGGTCGTGGTAATAGAAGAAGTACAGGCCGATGAATATTTTACTGACAGAAGAATTCAGGTCTCAATTTTTATGAGCCCACTGAATGTGCATGTAAACCGCAATCCCGTCAGCGGAGAAGTAAAATATAGTAAGTACCACAAGGGAAAATATTTAGTAGCCTGGCATCCTAAATCATCTACAGAAAATGAACGGCACTCTGTAGTGTATAATAAAAACGGGAAAGAGATTTTGGTAAAACAAATTGCCGGAGCAGTAGCAAAGCGAATTGTAAATTATCTGGCTGTAAGTCAGATTGTAAAACAAAATGACGAAATGGGATTTATAAAATTGGGTTCACGGGTTGATTTATTATTGCCACTTGATGCTGATGTGAAAGTTAAGATTGGGGATAAGCCAAAGGGCGGAGTAACAGTGATTGCAAATTGGGACTAAATCTATAACATACAAATGTGTATTACAGTTTCAATTTTAAATTTCTCGCAGAGGTCCTTTGTATCAGTTAACGGCTTGTTATACCGAAACGGTGAATTTAATACTCATTTAATTATAGGAAAAGGTAGTTGAGGTATCTCATACTGTAAGAACTATGAGATACCTCGCAAGATTCTTTAAAATTGAAAGCTTGTAACTGTACCGCTCGGCATGACAAGACCCGATATTTCGATGATTTATACTAAAAAACATGAATGCTAAAATATCTTCTGCATCTCATTCAAAGAATATACAGTATAAGTAGCTTTCTGTTCCACTTCAATCTTATTATGATTTACAAACACCGAATCAATTCCCGCATTGATAGCTCCAGCGATATCGACTTCAATATTATCGCCAATCATTATACTTTCATCCGGCTTTGCATTTGACTTGCTGAAAGCATATTCAAAAATTTCTTTATTTGGCTTCAGGTAATTGCTTCCTTCGGAGGTTATGACTTCTGTAAAATATTTTGCCAGGCCAGAGTATTTCAATTTACTATGCTGCACTTCTTCAAAACCATTGGTAATAAGATGCAGGGTATATTTTTTCTCAATTAAGTAATCTAATATTTCGAAACAGTAAGGGAAAACAATTGTACGGGTGGGCAACAATTCTAAAAACCGGACATTCATTTTTTCTGAAAGTTCCTCATTTACAATTTTAAAATCGAGTAAGGCAAGCCGCATTCTTTTGCCGCGCAGTTCATTTTGTTTAATAAAGCCATTCCGGTATTGCTCCCATAATCTTTCATTATGCACCAGGTAATTTGTATAAAACAATTCAAAATCATTTACGCCTTTTTCTTCAAGCTTCAGAGAGGTGTGAAGTTCCTCCAAAGTGGCACGGGCATTTGCTTCAAAATCCCAGAGTGTGTGGTCAAGGTCAAAAAAGAGATGGCGATATTTCATTTTGGATTGCAGATTGGAGATTTTAGATTTGTGGAGCGAAAGAATATTAAATCTGCAATCTACAATCTTAAATCTAAAGTAATGAACGTAATTGTAACAGGGGCATCCCGGGGAATGGGCAAAGCTATTGCTGAAATATTTGCTGCAAATGGCTATTCTCTCTTTTTAATCAGCCGTGGCGAAGCGCAATTATATAAAACGATGGCGGAATTACAAGCAAAATTTCCCGCTATTCAGATAAAAGCTAAGGCATTTGATTTAAGCATATCACAACAGGCAAAAGATGCGGGTTATTGGATATTGGATACAGGAATAGTTCCTGATATTTTAATAAATAATGCAGGTGCCTTTGAACCGGGTAGTATTTATAATGAACGGGACGGATTACTGGAGGATCAACTTGCTATTAATTTATTAAGCAGCTACCATCTTACCAGAATCCTCTTACCTTCTATGATGAATAGAAAATCCGGCCATGTCTTTAACATCTGCTCTATAGCTGCCTTAAAAGCTTATGCAAATGGTGGAGCCTACAGTATCAGCAAATATGCAATGCATGGGTTTAGTAAAAATATGCGGGAAGAAATGAAAACCTTTAATATAAAAGTTACGACTGTTTTTCCCGGAGCCGTACTAACTGATTCCTGGGGAGATTATGATAACAGTAAGAACCGGATTATGGAAGCAGGGGATATAGCAAAAATGATCTTTGCTTCATCGCAACTTTCACCTGGCGCATGTGTGGAGGATATTGTGTTACGACCACAGTTGGGTGATTTGTAGATTTCACACCAGAAAAATTTCATTTTCCGCTTGTAAATATTCATCCCTGAGTTTGTACTGCCTTTATAACTTTACCAACTAATTGAAAAAATGGATTCTCCATATCGGATGCCTCTTCTTAGTGGTATTAAATTCTATGGCACAGCCTGTAGTCCGAACTGTTGCCCCAGATAAAGCTGTTACAGTTGGTGAGCCATTCCGTATTCAGTTTGTAGTGGAAAATTCAAACAGCAATCAGCGTTTCTCTGCACCCAATTTATCGGGGTTAAAAATTATCCGGGGCCCAGAAGTTTATTCCGGCTCACAATTTATTAAGGATAAAAAAACGGCGATTACAAATTATGTTTATACTGTAGTGGCAAATAAAATGGGTACATATAAAATTAATACCGGATCTGTAAAATTGAAGGGTTTAATTTTTTATGGAAATGAATTTTTGATTACAGCAGTAAAAAAAGAAAAATTAATACTATCGGGAGAAAGAGTTGATTATTCCGGATACCAATTAATGCCAGGTGAAGATCCTTACCGGAAAATTGCCGAAAACCTTTTTCTGAAAATAATTACAGACAAGCAAACCTGTTTTGTAGGTGAGCCTATTGTTGCCACCTTCAAATTATTTTCAAGACTTCAATCAAAATCAGATATTGTAAAGAACCCCGGCTTCTATGGGTTTAGTATATATGATATGATTAGCCTTGAAAATAAAGTAAAAGAAACAGAGAAGCTAAATGGGAAAATATTTGATGTACACACAATACGGAAAGTGCAATTATATCCTATTACCGCCGGTCAGTTCACTATTGATGAAATGAAGATTGAAAACAAAGTTGAGTTTTCAAAAAGTACTGTCAGTAAAAAAACAGAACAAGAAATTTCAGAAGGCGTTTTGCATCAGGAAAATAACGAGGTTTTGCCTTCCGAATCAGAAATCTATGAAACCCATTTAACTACAAAACCGGTTTTCATAAACGTAAAACCATTACCCATAAAAAATAAACCTCTTGATTTTAACGGTGCTGCTGGAAATTTCACAATTCGTGCAACGGTTGAAAAAAATGAGTTAAATAAAAATGAGGAAGGATTATTTATAATAAAAGTTGAAGGCAAAGGGAACTTTACTCAAATCACTGCACCAAAAATTCAATGGCCCGGTGAAGTTGAGGGTTTTGAACCTTCGGTAACTGATAATTTAGATAAACGAAACATTCCCTTGTCGGGCTCCAGGATTTTCAGATATCCTTTCATCTCAGCAAAACCAGGGAAATGGAAGTTACCCTCAATAAAATTTTCTTTTTTTAATATTAGCACGAATAGTTACCGGAATATTTCTACTGATAGCTTCTTTGTAAATATCAGTATAAATGAATTTAAGAAGAAGAATTTTATCAATACAACTGCTTCGGAGAATAAGATTTCGATTGAAGCTGCTAATAAAAAAGCAAGCCGGATAGCTTTTGCACTTGTTGCCCTGCTGGTTATAGGTATAGTAGGCTATTTATTGATAAAAGAAAAAAAGAATAAATTTCAGGTTGATGATATTTTAATAAAAAAGAACCTGCCTCTTGTTGATGAAATATTTGAAACAATAAATAGCGAAGAAAATAATATAAGTGATACTTTTTATTCCCGCCTTAATCAAAATACCTGGAGTTGTCTTACTCAATTGTATAATCTTACCGGCACAGAAATGAATAAAAGAAATATAGCAGAAAAAATGAAACAATCCGGAAATACGAACCAGCTTATTGACTCTACATTAAATCTCCTTACACAAATTGAATCAGCCTCATTTACAAAAATTGATACGGATGAAAACAGGATGGAACTTTTTGAAAAAATAAAATCAGTTTTGAAAGAAATTAAATGCTGATTACTCGGAATACTTATAACCTACACCGCGAACCGAGTGAAAGTATTTGGGGTTACGGCTGTCATCCTCAAAATATTTACGAAAGCTGAGAATGAAATTGTCAATGGTTCTTGTAGTGGGGTACACATTATAACCCCATACGGATTGTAGTATTTTTTCCCGCGGCACCACTTCGTTTTTATTTTCTATTAATAATTTCAGCAGCATGGTTTCTTTTTTGCTTAATGAAATTTTTTGACCCTGCTTATTAATAGCCTCTTGAGCTTTGAAATTTATTGTATTGCTATCAAAAATATACGTATCACCAATAGAAGATTTATCCTGCAATTTTTTATTTTTATCAATCAGCTTCCGGATTCTAAGCAGGAGTTCTTCCAGATTAAAGGGTTTGGTGAGGTAATCATCGGCGCCTTTTTTTAATCCAAGTACCCTGTCTGCACTACTGCTCTTTGCACTCAGTATCAAAATCGGAACTTCATTATTGTTTATCCTAACAGTTTCTGTTACACTTATTCCATCTACCTCTGGCAACATTACATCCAGAATCAGCAAATCGAAATATTCTCCTTGTAGTGTTTTCAAGGCAGCGGCACCATCATAAGCCGAAGTAACTTCATACCCTTCCAATTCAAGATTCAACTTCAATGCTTCATGTAAATTTTCCTCATCTTCCACGAGTAGGATCGATATTTTTTTTTCATCACTCATATCTCAACTTTAAAATGTAATTACAAACTTACTGCCCTGGGGTCTATTATCCGTCACCGCAATGTCTGCTTTATGCTCCTTTGCTATTGTGCTGCAAAGATAAAGTCCGAGTCCTGTACCCTGAGTTTTTCTTGTGGCTTCATTGCCGATCCGGTAGAATTTTTTAAAGATATTTTTCCGCTCATGTTCAGGTATACCAATTCCTGTGTCTGATATCTGCAATTTTATTTTTTTATCAACCCGATTAAGACTTGCTTCAACAGCCGTTTCTTTTGCAGAATATTTTAGTGCATTTTCAAACAGGTTGTTAATCATTATCTGTAGTAAAAGTGAATCGCCTTTTATCTCCATATCCGTTTCTATGTTTTCTGAAAACACTCTTTGCGGAAAACGATTGCGGAAATCGTTCAAACGGTCTTTTAACAAATCAGAAAGATTCAATTCTTCCATAGAAGATTGATAACCGCCTCCTTCTAATTGTGATGAAACCAGAATATTGTTTGTAAGAAAATTCAGACGTGATGTTTCATCAATCGTCATCCGGATCAGTTTTTTTTGTTTTTCCGGATCGAGTTGATATTTCTGCAATGTTTCAAGATTCAGTCTTGCAACAGCAATAGGAGTTTTTAATTCATGGGTAACAGCCATTACAAAATTTTGCTGTTGTTGCTGTAGAAGAAATTGACGACGAACAGAACGGTAAATAAAAAAAGCTCCAATAACAATCAGAATAAGAAACGCAATTCCTTCGCCAAAATATTTTGCGTTATTTCGTTTGTTTTCACTTTCAATTTTTAAAAAAGCATCCTGTTTGATTGAAGCATTTTCTGTTTGCAATGAAAGATTTTGATATTTTAAATCAGTTATCTCTTTATTTTGTTTTTCTAAAGAAATAAACCACCATACCAATGCGATGAGGATATAGCTAAGAAGAACCCAGTAAACAAGTGTTGCTTTTTGTAATTGTTTTCTATTGCCAGAAGAGGGCATAAGTTTATAATTTCTTTTCAATCCGCAGTCCCACATTCATTACATACTCCAATGGTTGCTCCCGCATTATTTGTTCCAATGAAAAATGATAGGTACCAGATTTGGGGAAATAAGTGCCATTAGGAGGACTTAGTTTTATTCTTTGTTCATAAATATCGTTCATGCCACTAGCAAGCCATCCTTTTTCATTGGTGGCAAGTGTAAGCTCCAATTGTTGTTTAGCGATACTATCCATTCCGGGTTGTTTTGTAATAAGATTTACAAACAGGTTATTGAAATTGTATTTTTCCGTATGTCGTATCACAAAAAAAACATTGTAGGGAATGGCTGTATCTTTTATAGAAAAAGAAAATTCAGGTTTGTAATCAGAATTCCATTTATGGCCCGTTATCACAACCGTTTTTTCGTAAATATCAATTGTGTTACACGAAGCAATGATGAGTAAAGTCAGAACTGTGATAAAAAGGGTTTTTAATTGAATAGTGATCATTGAAAATTGAATGTTTGCAAATTTAATCCCAATATATTAAAGCACGTTTAGCACCTGTTCCTTTGCTTTTTCTAATTCATCTTTCATCATTACCACCGATTTTTGAATAGCTGAATCATATGCTTTCGAACCTGTTGTATTTATTTCCCTTCCGATCTCCTGCAATATGAATGATAGCTTTTTTCCTTTTGATTCA
>JANPEU010000514.1:0-12428 GCA_031423175.1 Bacteroidota bacterium | reverse complement strand
ATCAATGGCTCCGGTTGGTCTTTCATCAAGCGGTATCGGGCTTTCATAGGGGCAACCGCTGAGGATAAAACTAAGATAGATGAGTAGTGTAAAATAAATAAACCGCTTCACGCTGAAAAGATAATAATAAATGATTTGTTATAGAATTTAAATTTACGGACGGTGATGTGAGCTTTATATTTCTATTTCACCTGGGCGGGTTAATTTTTTTTAAGTAAAGAACTTAACTAACATCTTTTTAATTGCAATGAAAAATTAAGTGAATAGGTTTTAAGTTTGCAGATAACTCTAAATGAATTTCAAAAATGCGATTTTTCAATACTATTTTATTTCGTTTCATTGTTTACCTTTCAAGATATACGGGCACTTATTTATTCATCACTTCTTTTGCATTCTCACAACCTTCAAAATATCCTCAGCATTATTTTCGTAATCCACTTGATATTTCCATGGAACTTGCTGCCAACTTTGGCGAGTTGCGACCCAATCACTGGCATATGGGGCTTGATATAAGAACCAATCAAAAAGTAAACCTGCCTGTACACGCTGCTGCCGAAGGTTATATTGCCTATGTGGGTATCAGACCGCAAAGTTTTGGAAGATTTATCATAATCAATCATCCCAACGGCTATTCAACTTTGTATGCACACCTGAATGATTTTTATCTAAAATTGCATCAGTATGTTTTGGAGCAACAGCATGAAAGAGAATCATGGGCGGTTGAATTAGAAATTGAAAAAGAAAAATTTCCTGTACATAAAGGACAGTTTATTGCATACAGCGGAAATACCGGAGGTTCACAGGGTCCGCATTTGCATTTTGAAATAAGGGAAACAAAAACGGATAGGAGTATGAATCCTTTGCTGTTTGGTTTTCCTGTGAAGGATGGTGTGCCGCCTTCAATCTATAAATTGGCGATGTATGACCGAAGCATCGGTACGTATTATCAGGCACCCAATTTTTTTCTATTAAAAAAAACAGACAGCGGTTATATCATTCCAAAAATGCCTGTTATAAAAACAGGGTTGAGTAAAATAAGTTTTGCCATACAGGCATTTGATAAATTTTATGGTTCACAAAACCCAAATGGAATTTATACTTCAAGAATTTTTTTAGATGAAGAACGGATTTCAGAATTTATTCTGGACAAAATTGATTACGCAGAATCGGAATATATCAATGCGCAGCTCGATTATCGTTTATATAAATCGGGCAAAGGGTATCTTCAGCATTTGTCGCCCCTGCCCGGTGATGCAGGCAGGGTTTACCATATTTATAATGAAGATGGAACTATTTTACTGAACGATACACTGCTGCATTCAGTAACGATTGAAGTGGGAGATGCCGATGAAAATTTTTCAAAACTGAATTTTAAAATTCAGTATGATGATAGTTTGAGTGTAAATAAATTCAAGCGTCCTGCTGAACCAGGTTTTATACCCAACTATGTGAATGTTTTTGAGAAAACCGATTTTGAAGCGTATCTGCCGGAAGGTTGTATTTATGATACCATTCAACACGTTTATTACCGAAGCAATGCTGTAAGTATAAATGCTGTATCTGCATTGCATCAATTAAATGATAATTCGTTTCCGGTACATGAAGAAATTAGCATTAGAATTAAACCAACAAAAGAGATAAGAACTGAATGGCAGGATAAGATTTTTATACAAAGAAACGGAAGCAACGCTGTAATAAAACCCGAATGGCAAACCAATAATTCTGAAAAATGGCTTTCATTTAAGTCAGGTGCATTTGGATCTTTTGTTGCATTGCTTGATCTGGCACCACCTTTATTAAATGATTTAGGAAAAGCAGATACAATAAATCTCAGCCCATCTTCACGAATTCTTTTTTCACCAGCAGATATTTCCGGTATAAAAAATTTCAGAGCTGAATTGGATAATAAATGGCTGATGTTTACAAATGATAAAAGCCGCAACTGGATTTATAATTTTGACGAACGATGTCCTTATGGTGTACATCATTTAAAAGTACTGGTAGAAGATTTGGTTGGTAATAAGACAATAAAAGAATGGTGGTTTAGAAAGTTTCCATATACTCCACCTGTTAAAAAGAAAAAAAGTAGAAAAAAAGGAAAAAGTACAACAAATAAAAAAACTGTTACAAAGAAGAAAAAGTAAATTCGAACTATTATTAACTAAAAAGTCCCTTTAGGGATTTAGGGTATGGTAACACTTAAAGCAGGAGACAAAGCACCCACATTCTCTGGTAATGATCAGAACGGGAAAAAAATTTCTTTGTCGGATTATAATGGAAAGAAATTGGTTTTGTATTTCTATCCGGAAGATGATACTCCCACTTGCACCATACAAGCATGCAACCTTCGGGATAATTATTCTTTGTTAAAGCAAAAGGGATTTGAGATACTTGGAGTAAGCCCAGATGATATGAAGAAACATAAAAAATTTGAAAATAAATATGATCTCCCTTTTGCATTAATAGCTGATACAACACATACAATCCTTAAAAAATATGGTGTGTGGGATTTGAAGAAAATGTTTGGTCGTGAATATATGGGAGTGATCCGTACTACATTTTTGATAGATGAAAAAGGGGTCATTCGTAAAATTTTTACAAAGCCAAAAAATAAGGCTCATGCCGAAGAAATAATAAATGCCTGAAGCCAGAATTGATGTACTAAAATGATCTGAGAATGATATCTCTATTTACAAGACTTTGTGATTTATTCAACCAGTCATAATATCTTTAAAAAAAGATTTAAGCAACCAAATTGTTTTTAATTTCGATTATTTGTAAACAAAAAACTGATTGTATGAAGAAATTATTTTTAGCACCTTTATTTTTTATTGTCACAATTCTTAGTGCTCAAACTACAGATGATCTTTTAAAAGAAGGTGAAAAGAAAGGGGAAGGTAAAACCCCAGTTGTCATTTTTAATTCTGAGCGGGTTATTAATGCCAATACCACTGAATTAGTTGGCAAAGGGAAAATGGATTTTAAAGTAACACATAATTTTGGCGATGTTGGCGGTAGTTTGGGAGGGCTTAAAAATTTTTTTGGATTAGATAATACAACTGATGTCCGTATCGGTTTTGAAATTGGGGTGGGCAAAAACCTTGATATAACCATAGCCCGTGCAAAAGCAGCAGGTAATCTTTCGAGAATTGTGGAAACCGGAATTAAGTATCGCTTTTTACAGCAAACAACAGATAATAGCACACCGCTTTCATTGGCATTGTTTGTAAACAACTGTATTTCCACAATGGATAAATCGACTTTTCCTACAGATGAAAATTATTTTCTTGATTTTTCTGATCGTACCAGTCAGGTATTTCAGTTAATAGTTGCAAAAAAAATTGGCAAAGTAAGTCTCCAACTCAATCCTACTTTTTTAGCTCAGGGACATGTGGTTCCAAACGATGATAAATCAATGTTTGCTATTGGTGGGGCTATTCGTTTTCCTGTAAGTAAAAATGTAAACATCATTGCCGATTATTTTCATGCCTTCCGCAGCAAAAGCAGCGAAGCTTTTTTTGCATTACCCTCACAGGGAAGTATTAAATTTTATGATCCCCTCAGTATTGGTTTTGAAATACTCACCGGCGGTCATGTGTTTCATTTAAATTTTACAAATGCAAGAGAAACTTTAGAAAATCGGTTTTTGCCAAAAACAACCAGCAGTTGGGGCAAAGGGCAATTTCGCTGGGGCTTTAATTTGTCAAGAACGTTTTCGCTTTGGAAAGCCAAATAGGAATTGGTTTATTTGGAATCAGGAATTGGGATAATAGCTTTGAAAATCAGAAGATCAATTGGTCATTAAAAAAAATGCATCAAATTAATATTGGATGATGGATTTGTTGACCCAATTCCCAATTCCTAATTCCTATCTTCCTTCACCCACTCAACTTCCCCATATCCAAACTCTTCATCAATAGAATGAGTTGTCATTAATTTTCCTGATTGCGAAACGCCTTTAATTACAGCTTCAAATACTCGGTTATTTTTTTTCAGCTTTGCTTTTTCATTTAATCTATACAAATGCTGATTATATTTTTTTAAAATACTTACTCTTTCACCGCTCACTAGTAAATTGAATTGCTGATTCAAACAATTACATAATTCTTTTGCTAAATCAACCGGTTCAAAATCCTTTCCAGTAACCTGTTTCAATGAAACAGGATTGGGTAGATCATCCGAAAATTTTGTTTGATTGATATTAATTCCTATTCCCACCACTACCCATTGCCAGTCACCGATTTCAGATTGTTGATTGTATATTGATGCATGCAGTCTGCCGGTTGCCGACTGCGGATTGCTGACTGATGACTCCGAACCTGCCTGTCCGGTAGGCAGGCTCCGAACAACAGACTCCACCAAAATTCCCCCCGCCTTTCTGTCACGCCAGTATAAATCGTTTGGCCATTTTATTTTTGTTTCATCTCCTGCATATTTTTTAAAAAAATCTAAAACAGCTAATGAAATTGCAGCACTAAAATGAAATTGATCAGTCAATTTTAACCCTTCAGGTTTTATTATTACCGATAATAAAATATTTAGTCCCGGTTCCGAGTTCCAGTTTTTACCCCATTGACCTTTTCCGGAAGATTGGTTATGTGTAAATATGACGGTACCATGCTGTGCCATTCCCGCATGAATCAATCCCATGGCATATTTGTTGGTACTGTCAACAGTCTGAAGTTCAATAAAAGAGGAACCAATGGAATTAGAAGGGGGATGATGTGGCAATTATTGCTATTTTTGACAAAGTAATGAGTTTATGGTTTATGGTTTTCAGTTTTTCGTAAAACCCTTAAACAAAACTGAATTTCAGTAAGCCTTAAACTAAAAAAGATAAACTATAAACAAATCACTATTTGGAACAATTAATTGCCCTTACAAAACGTAAAAAGAAAACCGCAGTTCGATTAACTAAGAACTCAAAAATTTTAAAGACAATCATCCGGGCCATTCGTGATAAAAAAGCGGAAAAAATAATTTCACTTGACTTACGGAAGATAAATGAAGCAGTAGCTGATTTTTTTATTGTTTGCGAAGCCAGTAATACGCAACAGGTACGTGCCATTGCAGAAAATGTGGAGTATGAAATAAAACTAAACTGCGATGAAAGTCCGTATAAACATGAAGGTTATCAAAAACTCAACTGGGTGCTGATTGATTACGTAAATGTTGTAGTGCATGTTATGCTACCCGATGCAAGAAAATTTTACAGGCTGGAAGAATTGTGGAGTGATGCAGTCTCAGAAGAAATAACGGATTAACATTTTAAAAAATAAATAACAAACAAGTAAAGAGATTTGATCTCTATACCAGAAATAAATCAGAAAAAAAATTATGTCGCAGCAACCCAATAATCAAAATGATAAACGTGGATTTGGCAACAGAACTCCTCAACCAGGTGATGATCCCAATAATCCTAAAAAAGGGCCTAAGTTCAGCATCTATTGGATCTATGCAATCATTTTTGCTTTCTTAATCGGCTTTACATTATTCGGCAATCCTTTTAAAGATGAAATGGGAAAAACGGATCTTAAACAGTTTCAGGAAATGCTGTTGAGTAATGACGTTGATCATTACGAGAATATTGAGAATAAGAAAAAGATCAAGATATTTTTAAAAAAAGAAAGCATAAATAAATACGAGGCCTTAATTAAGAAAGACGGAGGGAAAATGACAGCCGAAGGGCCTCAATTATATTTTAGATATTCCGGCGATGATTTTTCAAAAAGAATGGATGATTTCTATGCTCGAAATAATATTGCTGATAATAACCGGGTTAAAGAAGTTGTAGATACAGAGAAAGATTTGTTTGCACCGTTAATAAATTTTTTACTGCCAATACTTATAATAATCGGTATCTGGGTTTTGTTGATGCGTAAAATGAGTGGTGGTGCTGGTGGTAGCGGTGGACCAGGCGGTATTTTTAATATCGGCAAATCAAAAGCAACTTTGTTTGATAAAGGCACTAAAGTTAATATCACATTTGCTGATGTAGCTGGCTTGGATGAAGCAAAAGTAGAAGTGATGGAAATAGTTGATTTTTTAAAAAACCCTAAAAAATATACAGCACTTGGGGGCAAAATTCCAAAAGGGGCATTGCTGGTTGGGCCTCCGGGTACAGGTAAAACATTATTGGCAAAAGCTATGGCAGGTGAAGCACAGGTACCGTTCTTTAGTTTAAGCGGATCCGACTTTGTTGAAATGTTTGTAGGTGTGGGTGCAAGCCGGGTAAGAGATTTGTTTAAACAAGCAAGAGAAAAAGCGCCTTGTATTATTTTTATAGATGAGATAGATGCAATCGGCAGAGCCCGGGGAAAAAATATGATGATGAGTAATGATGAACGGGAAAGTACACTGAATCAAATGCTCGTCGAGATGGATGGCTTTGGAACGGATACCGGAATCATTGTATTGGCTGCAACTAACCGCCCCGATGTATTGGACAGCGCATTATTAAGACCGGGAAGATTTGATCGTCAGATTTCCATTGATAAACCCGATGTAAAGGGAAGAGAGGATATTTTTAAAGTACATCTGAAACCAATAAAAATTTCAAAGACATTAGATATTCATAAACTGGCTGAACAAACCCCAGGATTTGCCGGAGCAGATATAGCCAACGTATGCAATGAAGCTGCACTGATAGCTGCCAGAAAAGGAAAAGACTCTGTAAGTATGGAAGATTTTCAAGATGCAGTGGACAGGGTAATTGGTGGCCTGGAAAAGAAAAATAAAATCATTGCACCGCATGAAAAAAGAATCATTGCATATCATGAAGCAGGTCATGCTATCTGCGGATGGTATTTAGAGCATGCATATCCTTTATTAAAAGTAACAATTGTGCCAAGAGGAACAGCGGCCCTCGGTTATGCTCAATACACTCCGAAGGAACAGTATCTCTATAATACGGATCAACTTACCGATCAAATATGTATGACACTTGGCGGAAGAGCTGCAGAAGAAATTTTCTTTGGCAAAATTTCAACTGGTGCACAGAACGATTTGCAACAATTAACCCGTATTGCTTATGCCATGACAACGATTTATGGTATGAATGATAAAATAGGTAATATTAGTTACTATGACCCGCAGCAGGAAAACACATTTACAAAACCATATAGCGAAGAAACATCAAAACTCATAGATCACGAAGTACGTAAATTAATAGATGAGGCATATACACGTACAAAAAATCTGTTGATCGAAAAAAAGGCACAGGTCGAATTACTTGCCGAATCGTTATTGGAAAAAGAAGTGTTATTTCAAAGTGATGTGGAATTGCTTATTGGTAAAAGACCTTTTGAAGAAAAGAAATTGCTCGACGTTGTGGACCTGGAAGATATACAAGTAGCAGAACCAGCTATTACCACTTCAATAAAAGAAGAAAGTAAACCAATAAACGAACAGGAAGGAACTATCGGATTAGCACCATCAATGTAATCAAGGAAATGAACGTATCTCAATCGAAAGAAAATATATTAAAAAAAATAAGACAGGCGTTGGCTCATCCAACGCCTTTACCTTTTCCTAAAAGCGAAAATAATGAACCTGTTTTTGCTCCTTTACCGCAAGAACCTGAGATCGAATTTGCAGAACAGTTTACAAAATTGCAAGGGAGGTTTATTTATTGTGTAAACAGGCAGGAGCTTGCATTTCAGATAAACAGTTTGATTAAAAAACAAGATTGGCAAAAAGTTTATTGTATCGAACCTAATTTAGTTGAATTGCTGGGTAGTCAATGTAGTGAACGATTGGTAACAACTGATCTTACTGGTTGCGATGTTTCTGTTACTGGTTGCGAAGCGTTGATAGCCCGTACAGGCAGTATGATGCTTAGTGCTGCACAAGCAAGCGGTCGAAATACAAGTGTATATGCACCAATTCATATTTGTATAGCCTTTACAAGTCAGTTGGTAGTAGAAATTAAAGATGCGTTTCAATTAATAAAAGAAAAATATGGGAATAAAATTCCTTCATTGATCACATTTGCTACCGGTCCCAGCCGTACAGCCGATATAGAAAAAACATTGGTGGTGGGAGTACATGGTCCTAAAGAAGTTTTTTGTTTCTTAGTTGAAGGCTGATTGAAAATCTCTTTGTACTTTTAATGCGTTATACCCATTTGAATTAAAATTTCAAAAAAAATATTTTGATATAATTCAGTGATTCGGATTTTTATTATATTTTGTTTTTCGATTCGATAATACTTTTACATGAAGCAATTATTTGTATATGGTTCACTTCGCAGCGGTTTCCGTAGCCCTGCCTATGAATATATTAGCCGTTATTTTATTTTGGTAGGCAATGCAAGAGTAAGAGGAAAGCTTTTTGATTTAGGCATTTATCCGGCCGGGATAAAAACAAATGATAACACATTTATCGTTGGAGAGTTATATACCATTAATAATGAAAACGAATTTGCATGGGCTATCGGTCAGCTTGATGATTACGAAGGCGTAACCGTAGAACCGGATGAGGTGCAGGAATACCGGAGAGAAATTACAGAAGTTCATTTTAATAACAGTATTACTCATGCCTGGATCTATTGGTACAATGGAGATGTAAGCGGAAAAAAACTGATACAATCAGGCGATATGATTGAGTATATGGGTAGAAAAATAATGTAACAACAATTAATTAAAAATTTTATCGGGTTATTTTACAATTCCTTTGTCATTACATAATGTGGTATCGTCAATTCAATAAACTCATTTCCAGTTATTTTATAACCTGATTTTTCAAAAAAATCAGATGTATTTTTTCGAGCATGCATCATAATTTTTTTATACCCACGGTCTCTTGCCAGGTTTTCTGCAAATTGTAATATGGCGGTTCCCACTCCTTTCCCTTGAAGATTATTTAATACAACCATTTGACGTAACCTGGCTGTTTCGGGATTTTTTTCAACGAGCATACAGCAACCAAGTATATCATCATCATCAAAAGCAGCAATCAGCATATTCTCTTTTTCCGATTCCAGTTCTTCTTTACTAAAAGATAATCCCAGCGGCTTACGAAGCAAATCATCCCGCAGTTTTACCATTTGCCGGTATTCGTGAGTGCCATAATCAATAATTTTTAATGCCATGTAGTATAATTGGTTTGTACTATAAAGAGAAGATTCAAATTACAAAGAACTATTTACATCTATACAGAATTTTTTAAAAGATAAATTTGAGCTTACCAAATCAGTAAATTCAGAGTATATATAATGAGTTATCGGAAGCAATTATTTGCCTTTTTCTGACAGTTATTAAGAAGTCAATAGTATAGTTCATCATCTGCAAAAATTAAATATTATAAAAAAGAAGCATCAAAGCCCTGAAAACCAACCTTTGAAGAAAATTTTAAAAAAGCAAAACAATCCCTTGCTATTAATTCAAAAATTCTATTTTTGCACCCATAATCAAATTTTACAAACATGTCAGACATCGCATTAAGAGTTAAGAAGATTATCGTTGATAAATTAGGAGTTGACGAAGCAGAAGTAACAAATGAGGCTTCATTTACCAACGATTTGGGTGCCGATTCTTTGGACACCGTTGAGCTCATTATGGAATTTGAAAAAGAATTCAACATCTCTATCCCCGATGAGCAGGCTGAAACCATCACTACAGTTGGTCAGGCTGTTGCTTATTTGGATGAGCATGCTAAGTAATGATTAAATTCTGTCTGCCTGTTATTTATAATACGGCACAATAAACGGAATAAAAATAATACCGCCTTCTGACTGCAATTGCAGCGAAGGCGGTTTTTATTATTAATATTTAATTAAAGCATAGATATCTTTTTAGTTGGTGGAACTGCTATAATCAATAGGATCATCGTGCAGCTTCGTTAGCAATTCAAACGTTGACTGCAATTAGACAAGTAGTAATCAGTTTTCATAAAGATCAGTAATCCTTTATATAACTCCGACTTAAATCTGCATGTATTGGAATTTCAATAAGTGTAACCTAATAAAAGAACAGTTTTTATTCATCCCGAATCTTATCTTTACTTTGCGCTACAGTTTAAACACCAGCTATAATTATTTCGGTGTACTATAACAAAAAACGATTATTAAATTTTAATACGCAAAAGCCGGATTTAAAAAATTTCTCTTTATATGGAAACAAAAAGAGTAGTAATAACTGGAATGGGTGCTTTAACCCCATTAGGCAATACAGTAAATGATTACTGGAATGGACTGATCAATGGTGTAAGTGGGGCGGATATGATTACACTCTTTGATGCATCAAAATTTAAAACACGTTTTGCCTGCGAAATAAAAGGGTTCGACCCGGTTGCTTTTTTAGACAGAAAAGAAGCAAGAAAAATGGATCGCTTTACACAAATTGCATTGGTCGCAAGTGATCAGGCAATGAAAGATGCAGGCATCTCAAAAGAAAATGTAGATGTAGATCGTGTAGGTATTGTATTAGGAAGTGGTATAGGTGGTTTAATAACTTTTCAGGAAGAAGTAATCAATTTTGCAAAGGGGGATGGTACACCACGCTTCAATCCTTTTTTTATTCCAAAAATGATTTTAGATATTGCTGCTGGGCAAATATCTATGCGGCATGGTTTCCGCGGACCAAATTTTGCTGTTGTGAGTGCATGTGCATCTTCTACCAATGCAATGATGGAAGCAGCGAACTTAATTAAATTGGGTAAGGCTGATATTATAGTTACAGGTGGTGCTGAAGCTGTAGTAAGTGAAGCAGGTGTCGGAGGATTTAACGCAATGAGAGCATTAAGCGAAAGGAATGATGATCCAAAAACCGCATCACGTCCTTATGATAAAGACCGGGATGGTTTTGTAATGGGAGAAGCAGCGGGTGTTGTAATTTTTGAAGAATTAGAACATGCCAAAAAACGTGGTGCAAAAATATATTGTGAAGTGGCCGGTGCTGGTGCTACAGCCGATGCATATCATTTAACAGCTCCACATCCAGAAGGGTTGGGTGCAAGAAATGTGATGATAGCAGCTTTGAAGGATGCAGGAATGCAGGCATCCGATATCGATTATATTAATACACATGGTACTGCAACGCCATTAGGAGATGGCGCAGAAATAAAAGCAATTACAGAAGTGTTTGGTGAGCATTCTAAAAATTTAAATATCAGCTCTACTAAATCAATGACAGGTCACTGTCTTGGAGCTGCAGGTGTAATAGAAGCCATTGCATGTATACAAGCAGTGGTGTATGATATTGTTCCGCCTACAATAAATCATTTTACTGATGATCCCAGTATTCCGAATTTGAATTATACCTTTCATACTGCACAAAAAAGAACAGTTCGTGCAGCACTTAGCAACACCTTTGGATTTGGCGGACATAATGCATGTATTATTGTAAAAAAATTTGTTGAGTGATAAAAATAATTTCGAACTGTACATTAAACACAAACAGCAATCGCAAAAGGAAATACAGAATATGGATGAATGCAAACATGAATATGTTACAGCATTTTAATTCAATTTCTAATTGATTCAGAAAAAAAATTGTTGTTTGTCAATTCATTTTCTTTCAGAGATTTTTTGTAGCTTACTGCGCAGTGGATTTTTTTAAAAATTTATTCATAAAGTCTCCCGGTTCTTCCTTTAAAAAAGAGTTGAAGAATATTCTTGGCTACAAGCCGGGTAATATTTCATTGTACAAAACGGCACTTACACACAGAAGTATCCGGGAAAATGCCGACGAAAATAATGAACGCCTTGAATACCTGGGCGATGCCATACTTAGTGCCTTTGTTGCCGATTATCTTTTCAAACGTTATCCTTACAAAGGTGAAGGTTATCTTACCGAGATGCGGAGTAAAATGGTTAACCGTCAGCAATTGAATGATATTGCAATTCGAATGGGATTGAAAAAAATTACGTATTTCAATAAACTCGATGGTTCATTGAAAGTGAGCCAGATTTTTGGAAATACGTTAGAAGCCTTAGTAGGTGCCATCTATTTAGATATGGGTTATAAAAAAACAAGTAGCTGGGTGATGGATCATATAATATTGCCTCATATGTTTATGGATGATTTGGAAAACCTTGAAATCAATCATAAAAACAAATTATATGGTTGGGCAAATAAAAATGGGAAAAACCTGGAGTTTGAAACACTGGAAGAAAAAATTGAAAACGGCCGCCGCTTATTTACAATCGGTGCTGTGGTAGATGGTGAAGTGCTTGCACAGGCAAAAGCTTTTAATAAAAAAGATGCTTCTCAAATCGCATCTCAAATCGCTGTTGAAAAATTGGGATTGCAGAATTCTGAAGTTGATGATAATACATAATATTAGATTGTTTTCCCCAATAACGGGCTATATGAATATACTATTTGTATTGGAAAATATTTTTTCGCTTACGTTTTTATTTCCTGACAAAGCTCTATCAAAATTCCATTCGTCGTTTTAGGATGAAGAAAACAAATTAATTTATTGTC
>JANPEU010000513.1:0-18041 GCA_031423175.1 Bacteroidota bacterium | reverse complement strand
TCCCTTATATGTGTATCCACCCTCAGGCGACGCTGTGTGAGTGGATAGAATATTTTCTCCATTCCTGAAATGATTTTATTGTGGGAAAAATAATGGGTTCGATTCCTGATTGTTTTAAAAGCTCTGCAGTTTCACCACCGGCACATAAATGTTTTACATCGGGCTTCGCATACTTTCCATAGAATTCAAATTGTGAATAACTGCTCCAGAAAATATAGTCGGCTGCTGAAATATTTTTTTCAATTGCTTCATTACTAGTTGGCTTCAGTTTATAATTGCCAGCAGCTTTATATCCTTTCTGATTCCACCTTTGTGCTGATTCTTCATTGGTAAGAATACAAATATGATTGGCTTCAATATTCAGCAACGGCATTCTCAATGATGGTAATAAAAATTCAAAGCCCATTGCATCAGCAGATGCAGTAACCCAATAACCTTGTTTTGCTAATTCAAACCATGTTTTTGTTCCCGATGCTAAAATAATTTTAATTTCCTGTTTAATCGGCATGTTCTCAAGTCCTTCCCTTTGGGAAGAATTTAGGATGGGCCCCTGTATTACTTTATAATTAGATACGAATACAACTGGTTCCTCAATTTCGATTTTTTTATTGCTCCATTCATAGTCAAAAAAATCTTTCATCACATCTGTAGATGAAAAGAATGAACCCGCATTTATTTTAATATCCGGCAATGGACTCCATTTTACAAATTCAGTTCCTTCGGCATCTTTTCCGGCAGCATATAAATAGTTTTCATTTCTTGTATGCAGTGTTGTAACTCCAAACTTTTGAATACAACCTGTACCATATTGTATTGCTTCTTTCTTTTCTGCATAGCAATCCGCAAATAATTGCTCATTATTTATTTTCTTCAATATATCTATTGCTTTAGTATTGGAATGATGTGCTTCCGCAACTATTGCACCCTGGCAGGGAGCAGGTACACATTCTATTAAAGGCAGCAGAATTAATTTTTTATTTATTAATAATTCTGTACAACCGCCGGCGGGGTCTACGACCGCCAACGGGATTGGGTTTTCAACCGCTGACGGGGTTCGCAACAACCGATTCAATCCGGCGGTTGCCAAAATCGTTGCATCATATTCTCCACTATTCAATTTCCGAAGTCGTGTTTCAACATTGCCTCGTATTGGTTTTGTTTCAATTTTAATCTCAGTATGTAATTGTGGTAATGCTTTTTTCAGAAATACGGTTGCCATCTCTTCTCTCCGTGGTGAGCAGGTGCCAATGATGATTGTTTCGCCATTTTTTATTTTTTCCTCAACGTTTTTATTAAAAATGGCCACATCTCTTGTATCATCTCGATCAACTACTGCAAATCTGTTTTTGCCAAAAAAATGTTCGCTGCTCATATCCTTTAATGAATGAACTGCAATATCGGCTTCACCATTTTCCAGTGCATCAAAAATATCCTGCGTAAAAAAATCACTGCCTTCAACAGTATGCAATGGGATTTCCTGTAATTCATCTCCCCTACTACTGCGGGCAATCACTTCCACTTGCAGTTTTGGAAATGCGGATTGTATCTTTTGTTTTACAATATCAATTTGCAACAGCGACAGCCGGGAACTTCTGCCAATCAGTTTGATTGTTTCTCTATCCAAATGGCTATACGACATAATATTTATTTTTTGATTCAGCCGGACGGGCTTGCAATATTTTTTTGAGGCTGTATGCCAGGTGATTGATATGTTTTGGTAAATGTTTTGCAGTAATAATGATTCGCAGGCATTCTTCGCCAACCGGAACGGTCGGAAAATTTATAGGTTGCAGATAAATTCCATGTTGTGATAATAATTTATCAGCCACTTCCCTGCAAAGCGCTGCATTTTTTACCGGTATAATCGTAATATGAGAATTGTTCTCTGAATATTCAATTTCATTATTTATTAATGCAGTTCGCAAACTTTTTACATTTTGAAAAAATATTTTTCTCAACCCTTTGTTTTGCTCAATTAGTTGAATGCTTTTTGTAGCTGCTGCGCAGATAGCAGGAGGCAATGATGTGGTGAAAATAAATCCGCTTCCATAACTTCGGATGAAATCTATTAATAAAGATGAAGCTGCAATATAACCACCAAATACCCCGATTGCTTTAGACAAGGTTCCGTTTACTATATCAATTTCATATTGCATACCTTCCTGTTCCAATATGCCTGCACCTGTCAATCCATACAGTCCGACCCCATGGACTTCATCAACATAAGTAAGTGCATTATACTGTTTAGCCAATGCAGCAATTACTTTAACTGGAGCAATTGTTCCACTCATAGAATAAACAGATTCAAAAACAATCATCTTTGGTTTTTCAAGCGGAATAGTCTGTAATACTTCTTCCAGGTGCTCTACATCATTATGCCTGAAAACTTTTTTTTCATTTTTACATCCCCGGATTCCTTCAATAATTGATGCATGATTATTTTCATCAGATATAAAAACTAGACCAGGAATATTTTTGCCTAATGTCTGTAGTGTAGTAACATTTGCCTGGTATGCTCCATTAAATAATAAGGCTGATTCTTTTTTATGCCATACCGCCAATATTTTTTCTAATTCTTTATGATGATTTGTAGTACCTGAAATATTTCGGGTACCACCGCTTCCCGTTCCGCAGCGATGTGTGACAAATCCCAGTTTAGCAATAACCTCTTCATGAGTACTCATGCAGAGATAATCATTGCTGCACCAATTAACAGCTGCCTTTTGAATACCTGTTTCATTGTTGTAATAAAAATTGGGGAAATGTTGGGCACTTTTATTTACTTCTAAAAAATAACGGTAGCGTCCTTCATTTTTTAAATGCGTTAACTGATTTTCTAAATATGAATTGTAATTAAACATATTTTCTCATACTAATTTTCAAAAATATGTATTTCCTACTAAATTGGTAGACTATTTTAAAAAAAAATTAAACAAACAATTGTTATATGAAAAAATAGAGTTCTCAATCAATTTACAATTGACCAGGTTTATTAAAAAAAAGAAGCAGACCTGAAGTTTTTTTATCGCTACTATTTCTTAAAAAATAGTTTCCGTTGATTTACCAGCAAATAAGACCTAAATTTGAAATACATATAATTCAAAGATGAAACCAACTATCACTATAGATTACTGTCCCAAATGCCATTGGCTTTTACGGGCAGCCTATATGGCACAGGAATTTCTCACCACATTTGAAGGTGAAATAAAAGCAATAACCCTGCAACCAAGTCCCGTGAATGGTGATTTTAAAATAAGCATCGATGACAAAAAGATATTTGACCGCAAAGAGTTTGGCGGTTTTCCTGAAATAAAAGAACTAAAACAATTGGTTCGGGATATAGTCGCACCGGGAAGAAGCTTGGGTCATACAGATACGAGACCCCATCATCACAGTAGTCTTTAATCATTTAGCATACTAAAATTATTGCGAACCTGCTATCCAGATTGCAGAAATGGCTTTAAATAAAGTCTGACACTAAGGTTTCGATACTGAATAAACCTGATGCACAATTCCAAATTGCCAACTTGCCTACCGGCAATCAGGTTCCTGATTACTAATTCCGAAATACCTTCAACTTTCAGTTGTCACTTTAATTTTTCGCCCTATATTTGCCGTCCGGTTTCAACCGGAATAAACAAAATTTGTTAACCTTTAAATTTCCATTTAAAGATGTCAGTTAAAATCCGGCTTCAACGCCACGGGTCTAAAAAAAGACCATTCTATTTCATCGTAGTTGCAGATGCAAGAGCCCCCCGCGATGGAAAATTCATTCAGAAATTAGGTACTTACAATCCAACTACGATTCCTGCTACTGTTCTTATAGACAGGCAGAAATCTCTTGACTGGCTGCATAAAGGTGCTCAACCCACCGATACGGTTCGCCGTATCCTGAGTTTTAAAGGAGTACTTTATCTAAAACACCTTTTACGTGGTGTAACGATGGGATTGTTTGATGATGCAACTGCTATGGAAAAATTTACCAAGTGGAGTACCGAACATGAAGCTCAGATAAAAAGACGCCAGGAAGAAGCAATGAGAAACAGAAGAGGAAGTCGTCGTCCGATGAGTGGTAGCCGCCGCCCGGAAAGCAGAACAGAAAGTGGAAACGAGGCTTAATAATTTTTTATAAAAGTATTTTAAGGCAGTCTGGAAAGACTGCCTTTTTTATTGAATAACTATTTTCTGTTCCGATCAGAATTTAATTCCTGCACTAATTCCAACTTGTACTACTAATCCATCTTTTAAAGGATTAACATCTGATTTTAAATTAACTCTTGTTCCTACAGATACAGCAGGTGTTATGAAAAATAAATCGTTTACCAAAAGCATATACCCTGTTTCAACTGCTGGTACCAATAATGCTGTTTTTGAATTTGCTGTTGATGAATTATTAGTCCAGTCAATATTCATATTCCAATAATCTATTTTGGGTCCTATAAAAAATCCACGGGGTCTGTACAAAAAATAATAGCGATACCCCATGCCCGCAACAAAGCCACCGCCTTTTTCATTTTCATATTTATCAGAATAATTTCCGTTTACCGAATTGTAACCAGCCCTGATCAAAAAAGAATGATGGAGTTTTGAATTGAATGCAAGTTGCAGGTTATAAATATTACCGCCAGAATAATGATTAAACTCAAATCCGATATCTGTTGTAATATAACCGACCTCCTGCGAATAGGATTGAACTGAAAGAATAAAAAAACAAATGATGCTTACGATAAATTTTCTCATCGGTGGTATTTGCTTACAAGATATTTCAAAAAGGCTTCAAATAAAAACGCAGTAACAAAATATCGTTACTGCATCGTATTACACTCAACCGTCCAGTTGAATATTTTTAAAATTTTGGACAGTTTAATCTTTTTGCATTTGGGTCAACCGGTTTTTTTATAAAAATAAGTGATAGTTCATTTCCACCCCGCATATTACTTCCCGGTTTCAGGCTACTTGTATTTACATCATACGAATAACCAAAATGTAAATTACCAAACTCTAATCCAACATAAGGAATGATAGCATCGCCAAATCGGTACCAGCTTCCGAGAAATAAATTCACAGGATTCTCCTCATCCTGATTTACATTTAAACCAAAGGCAGCACCCACAACTGTGTTTTTTGCACCTGCCTGCATACTATGATTGGCAGAAAAATGCAAGCTATGATAACTTGCAACAGGTATTTTAAATCCGGCTTGTAATGTAAAACGGGCTGGCAATAAAAATTCCCCACCTTGAAAACTTTCTTTGGGTCTGTTAATATGATACATGCTGGCGCCCAGATAAAAATTATTATACCCATTGGTGCTGCCATTATACATGGCACCAGCATTCAAGTCAAAATATTTTAAATCTATCTGACTGCTTGAAAAGACTTCACTTGTAACACCAGTAAAACCCAGTGGCGTAAGCTGATCAGCAAATTTTGCCCGGTAGGGAAAGAGTTGCTTATTTGCGAACGATGCCTGAAACCCTAAACCTATGGAGTGAAAACCATCCTCATCTAACCCTTTATGGTAAGCAAGAGAAACGGCCGCATAATTATTTTGTAAAATATCATTTCCACTTTTATCACTGAAAGCAAGAAAACCAACCCCAAACTGATCGGTTTCTGGTATCCTGTTTTTCATTATTCCAAAATCAATAGAGGCTGTATAAGTTGTAAAAGCATTATTAATTGTAGGCCATTGATTGCGGTAGTTACCGGCAATACGAAAAACACCATCAAATTTACCCGTCATCGCAGGGTTTAATGTAAGTGGTGAAGCAAAAAATTGTGAAAAATTTGGATCCTGAGCATTCGTTTTAACGAACATGAATAACAACACAAAAGCGGGTATCAACTTCTTCATCATCTTGAGGTAATTATGAAATTTAAATGTACAACTTTTTATAGACTGTAAAAGCAGAATAATTGCTGCATAACTACTTTATTATAAGTGGTATTTAACCCTGCATTTTTGTACCAAAGGCAAGATCACCTGCATCACCCAGACCGGGAACAATATATCCTTTAGCAGTCAATTCATCATCGATATCGCCACACCAGATTGTTACTTTTGGTTCTTCCCGTTTTACATATTCTATTCCTACAGTACAAGCAATAGCCGTTACAATATGAATTTCTTTTGGCGTGCCTTCATCTTTTAAATGTTGTATCGTTTTTACTAAAGATGAACCGGTCGCAAGCATAGGATCTGAAATAATTAATATACGGTCATCTATATCCGGACAACTTAAATATTCAATACTTATTTCAAAAGTTCCATCTTTTTCATGCTTGCGGTATGCAGAAATAAAAGCATTATCTGCTTTGTCAAAATAATTTAATAATCCCTGATGCAACGGTAGTCCGGCTCTTAAAATGGTAGCAAGCACGGGCTGCAGTTTCAACAATTTTGAAACAGCTGTTCCCATGGGTGTTTCTATTTCTTTTTCTTCAAATGGCAAAACCTTACTTATTTCATAAGCGGCAACCTCACCTATCCTTTCTAAGTTTCTGCGAAAACGCATCCGATCAGTTTGCACCGATAAATCACGCAGCTCACTTATCCAGTTGCTTACAAGAGAATGCTGTTCACTTAAATTAATTACCATGAAAGAAATTTAAAAATTTAATATTTCAAATTGAAGATTTAAGAAAACTCCTTCCGTATTGAAATTTCTTACTTTTGAACAAAACTAAAATCCCCGCCTGACAGACAAAGTAAAATAATTTTTGTCAGTCGGGCAGGTAAAATCTAAAATAATCTTATGGTTTATAAAGTTATGTCTTTGCTGTGTAGTGATGAAAAGGAAGGATTTACCATTGGTTATGTTGAGCTACAATATCAATCGGGCAAATGGGAGTATAACGAATTTATTCGATCAACTTATGATTATCCTGCCAAATTTATAAGTAAAATGGGTACTGCACAGGATCTTCATTTGATAGAGTATTTAAATATGCATAAAGATTTAGGAACTCATTTTGCAGAAACAGTTAATAATTTTATTGCAAATAATAAATTTGAATACCGTGTTCAGCTGATTGCATTAAAAGGTTTCGCAGTTAGTGATAACGAAAAATTTCAAACCGAAATTGGTAATCCGGCCTATTTAGCCGCACTTACCGGAATAAATGTTGTTGCTGATTTTGATACGATTAATACTGCGCTGGGTGGCAAGTTTAATTTTTCAACAAATGATGCGAAAAGATTGTTACCAGATGCTGCACCCGAAATTCAATTGGCATTATTAGCTTTACTACGGTGGCGGGAAGAAAATAATTTTTTGGCTGAAAAAACCGGAGCTACAAGAAACAGTATCGGCGGAGCAGTATGGATAGGTCAGGAAGCCTGAAAATAGTTTAATACCGAATCGCCATACAATTTAGTCCAAAATGAAAGTCGTTTCTGCTCTCGGTATTATACTGGATTTTTTGGATTAAAGATTAAATCAAATTGGTATAACTTACGGTTGCAATTTAATTAACGGGTTTTATTTTAAAAATCGTTTAATGGACCAATCGATTACCACAAAAGAATTCATTAATGATGCTTCATTTCATTCGCAGCATCCTGAACCGGGTTCTGAAGCTGAACTGATACTATTCAAAAAATTGCAGGCTCATTTTCCAGAACAGTTTGCTAACATTTTCCCGGACAAATTAGCACCCCGTACCGTTGTTATCATTCCTTCGTTAACATTGGACCAGGAAATTCTTTCTAAAATCAGCGGCATCAATCATTATGAAGAACGATTGCTCTGTTTGCTGATGCTTTTAAGAATGCCACGTACTCATGTCATTTATGTTACCAGCGAAACAATTGATCCGGTGATTATTGATTATTACCTGCACATGTTGCCAGGTGTAACTGGTTATCATGCATTACGAAGATTGACATTACTTAGCTGCCACGATTCGTCAACTAAACCATTAACACAAAAAATTCTTGAACGTCCAAGAATTATTAAACGTATTAAAGATTTTATTCCTCCTGATCATGAAGCCCACCTTGCATGTTTTAATGTAACAGCTTATGAACGGACTCTCTCCGTACAGTTACAAATTCCTGTCTATGGTTGTGACCCGGATTTATATGAACTCGGCAGCAAAAGCAATGGAAGGAAAATTTTCAGAGATTGCGGTTTAAATGTTCCGTATGGTTTTGAAGATTTAAATACTCATGATGATATTGTTAATGCTCTTGCAAAATTAAAAACCAAATACCCGCAAATGCGAAAAGCGGTGGTAAAAGTAAATGATGGTTTTTCCGGCGATGGCAATGCAATTTTTTATTTTAAAGGTTCTGAAACTACATTAGATATTGCAGCATGGATAAAAGAAAACTTACAACACAACCTTCAGTTCATTGCTACAGACCTTACCTATGAAATGTTTTTAAAAAAATTCTTTGAGATGGGTGGCATTGCTGAAGAGTTTATCGAAGGAGAAATAAAGACATCTCCATCCGTTCAATGCCGTGTTACACCTACAGGTCAATGTGAAATAATTTCAACACATGATCAGGAATTAGGTGGAGAAGCTGGACAGGTTTATCTCGGTGCCCATTTCCCGGCATCCAAAGAATATGCAGTTGAGTTGGGTATAATGGGATTGAAAGTTGCAGAAATTCTAAAAACAAAAGGTGTAATTGGAAGATTCGCCATAGATTTTATTTCTGTAAAAAAAGATCATGAATGGAAGCATTATCCAATAGAAATTAATTTACGAAAAGGCGGCACTACACATCCCTTCCTGATGCTTCAGTTTTTAACGGATGGGGTTTATAATCCGGATGAAGGCGTTTACTATACTTCGCAGGGGCATTTGACCCGTTATTATTATTGTTCGGATAATTTGAAAAGCGAAAAATATATTGGTATTACCCCGCATGATTTAATTGATATTGCCATGATAAATGATATTCATTTCGACGGTACATCGCAAGAAGGGGTTATGTTTCATTTAATCGGTGCTTTATCGCAGTATGGAAAACTGGGTGTGGTTTGTATTGGCCGCACACCCAAAAAAGCAAAAGAGTATTATGATAAAATAGTAGCGGTGCTCGAAAAAGAATGTCATAAATAAGCATATTTCAGTTTCCTCAATCCTTTTTTTTCTTATTTATTCTCAAAAAAATATTGTAATTATGTTTATACTAAAGCTGCATCCTGTTTATGAGTAAAAAAAATAAAGACCAAAAAAAAGTTTCTAATCTTACTACACCTGAAATTCCTTCTCATAAAAAACCTGCTCTCGTTTCCAATTCAGGTTTTAAAAACAGGACCAACTGGCTTGTAATTTTATCAGCCGTTTTACCATTTTTATTTTCAGAAAAATTAATTGACCCTGTTGTACCAATTCGTTATTTATTTCTTGGAATTTTTATTTTATTATATATCGTTGTATTTTTTTCCCCTGGCAAAAAAAATGCTCCTGCTCATCTTCCATTACCGATCAAAATAATTTTTTTGTTGGGCATAGCTTTCGTGGGTTGGAGTATCGTGTCATCTTCAAAAGCGATAAACCCTAACGAAGGATTTTATTTAATCAGCCGCCATTTATTAAACCTGTTGTTGTTGTTTGTGATTATGAATGTAGTAATACAGGAAGAAAACCAATTAATAAAAATCGCAAAAACTTTGGTTATTGCCGGCATTCTTCAAAGCTTTATCGGCATTGCTCAGTTTTATGGTACCGCTTTTACAGAACTGCCCGGAAATTTTATTCCGTATGGATTAATGGCAAACAGAAATTTATTCGGCTCGGCACAAATGCTATTAATCCCTTTTTGTTTATTGGTTTTACACCAAAGCAGTAAAATCTGGAAATACCTTGCAGCCTTTTCTTTGCTCTTATTAATTGTATCAATTTTTTTATCGCAAACCCGGTCGGCATGGGTTGCAGCACTCTTAATCTTTGTCATCACCTTAGTTTTAATCTCAATTTTTTCTCCAACCAACAGAGGCAAATGGTTGAAAGCCTCAGCAATTGGTTTTGCTATTTCCGCTTTAGTCATCAGTTTATTATTTCTTGGAAATCAAAATGAAGAATTTACAAATTCAATAAAAGAACGGGCAGCAAGTTTAACAAGAGGATCAGCGGATTCATCTGCAGAAAAACAAAACATACAGGAGCGATTTAAAATCTGGAATAAAACAATTGGTGTTATCAAAAAAAACCCGGTAATGGGTGTTGGCCCCGGCAATTGGAGAATAGCAGTTCCTGCAATGGGGACAACCGGTTTGGTTTGGGAAGAAGGAAAATATGTTCCCGACCAGCCACATAATGATTTTCTATTAATAGCAAGTGAAACCGGAATACCCGGTGCACTATTTTATTTTATCCCTTTTTTAATAATTGCAATTCTCGGATTTAAGATTGTTTTAAAATCAACCTCCGATGAGAAAAAGATAATTACCATATTAATGCTTGCAGGTATGGCAGGTTTTGCAGTTGATTCACTATTTAGTTTTCCGCAGGAAAGAATTGAACATAGTTTGTACTTTTCAATACTTTGCGGAATTATCCTTGGTCTTTACTATAATTTTTCTTTAACAGAAAAATCAAAAGAACAAGCTTATCCAAAATGGATAACCATAACTGCAATAGCTATTGCCGCCTTTAATATTTTTATTGGAGTAAAAAAATACAATTTTGAAGTTCATCTGAATCGTGCAATGGCGTATGATAAAATAGGACAATATGATACTGTGTTAGAAGAAGTAAAAGCCGGAAAAAATTCTTTTGTCACCCTTGATCCGGTTGCAAAATCAATTGAAATTTACAGCAGCAATGCTTATCAAAAAAAGGGAAACTTTGATTTAGCTTTTAAAGAAGCAACTACCGCAATGAAATATAATCCTAACAGCTATATGGTTTATAATAATATCGGAACCCTCTTTACAGATAAGAAAGACTATAGTATGGCGATTAAGTATTATTTGAAAGCCCTGGCACTTACACCAAAATTTGAAATGAGTTTGTTCAATCTTGCCGTAAATTATTTTGAACTGAAAAAATACAAGGAATGCATAGAAACATTAAATAAGGTAAACTGGAAAGGGGATGATTATCTTAAATCTGTTTACAATGAGGCTGAAAGACAATTAAGTCTTCAACAACAAACACCCGTAACAAAATAAAAATTATTAATTAATATTTTCTATTACACCTGCAATACCCTGCCCGCCACCAACACAGGCTGTTATCATTCCGTATTTTTTATTCAGGCGTTTCATGTCATGCAGATTTTGTATAGTTAGTTTACAACCTGTACATCCTAACGGATGACCGAGTGCAATAGCGCCACCATTTATATTTACTTTAGAAGGATCAAGCCCTGCTTCACGAATAACTGCCAATGATTGCGATGCAAATGCTTCATTGAGTTCTATCAGATCTATGTCAGCAAGATTCATATTAATTTGTTTCAGCAACTTCGGAATAGCAGCTACCGGACCAATCCCCATTATACGTGGATGCACACCTGCCACAGCCGCACCTACCAATCTTCCAATTGGTTTCAATCCCAATTCATTCACCATCTTCTCTCCCATCACAATTACAAAAGCGGCACCATCACTTGTCTGAGATGAATTGCCTGCCGTTACACAACCGCCTGCAGCAAATGCAGGTTTTAATTTCGCTAATGCTTCAACAGATGTATCGGCTCTTGGACCTTCATCCGTATCCATTGTATAATTTCTTTTTTGTTTTTTTCCTTTTGCATCCAGATAAACTTCCTCAACATTGATGGGAAGAATTCCGGGTTTAAAAAAACCATTTTGTATTGCACTGATTGCTTTTTGATGCGAGTTAAAAGAAAACTCATCCTGCGCTGCTCTCGAAATATTATATTCTTTTGCAACAGCTTCGGCAGTTAAACCCATACTTAAATAATAATCAGGTTCGGTAGTAGCAATGGAATAAGATGGAACAGTTTTCCAACCAGCCGTAGGAACCAAGCTCATACTTTCTGTACCGCCGGCAATAATACAATCTGCCATTCCCATTCTTATTTTCGCAGTTGCAATTGCAATTGTTTCCAATCCACTTGCACAATACCGGTTCACAGTTACCCCGGGCACATCTATACCCAATGCCTTTGCAGAAATCAGGCGGCCAAATTGTAAGCCTTGTTCTGCTTCGGGCACAGCATTACCAACAATCACATCGTCCACCCGCTTCGCATCCAACTGCGGCACGGTCGCCATCAAACCTTTAATTACATCTATTGCCAAATCATCGGGTCTTGTAAAACGAAAACCACCCCGTTTGCTTTTGCCTACTGCGGTACGAAAACCTGCTACGATATATGCTTCCTGCATGATGATAAATTTATTTTTTATGAACCAGACTTTATTACTACTATTAAACATCCGTTGCGCTTGTCCCGCTAATGCGGGGTCGCACTCTTGTACTCTTGTAATCCTACTCAGCACCCATCAACTACTCCCTACATTTTCATCGCCAAAAATACGAAAAGTTGTTTATGCAACTTTATTAGCCAAAGATAAAGTTTTTGTTCAAACCACTCCATTCCGGCTGCTTATCTTCGCAGCGCTTTTATGTATCGCATTTTACGTTCTATATTATTTATTTTTCCGCCAGAAGGAGTTCATTATTTCTCCATGAACCTGCTGAAAGTAATTTGTAAAATCGGTGTAATTAGAAAATTGATTCATTCTTTATATGTTCCGAAAGGAAACAATCAATATTCAGTATTCAATATTCAATTCTCAAATAGAATCGGACTCGGTGCCGGTTTTGATAAAAATGCAAAATATTTACAAGAACTCGAATGTCTCGGTTTTGGTTTTGTAGAAATAGGGACAGTAACGCCTTTGCCACAAGCTGGAAATGATAAACCAAGACTTTTTCGTTTGCCAAAAGACAAAGCCCTAATTAATAGAATGGGATTTAATAATGATGGAGCGAAAGTGGTGACTGAAAGATTACGCAATTGGCAATCGGCAATTAGCAACCGGCAGTCGGAAGCTGGCAGACTGAAGACTGCAGACTATAGACTGATCGTAGGTGGTAACATAGGTAAAAACAAAATCACTCCCAACGAAGATGCATGGAAGGATTATGAAATCTGTTTTAAAGAACTGCATCCCTATGTTGATTATTTTGTAGTCAATGTAAGTTCGCCCAACACACCCGGGCTGCGTGAATTGCAGGAAAAAGAATCGTTGCGGAAAATTCTTACACATCTACAAATGATTAACAATGCGAAAGCAGTTGCTAAACCCATTTTATTAAAAATAGCACCGGACTTAACTAAAGAACAAATTGATGATGTAATCGACTTGGCTTTGGAAATAAAACTAGATGGGCTTGTGGCTACGAATACAACGATCAGCCGCGAAGCACTCACAACTCACAATTCACTACTGACGACAATTGCTGCCGGAGGCTTAAGTGGTTTGCCGCTGAGGCACAGAAGCACAGAGGTTGTAAAATATATTTTTGACAAAACAAATGGCGAGTTGCCAATTATAGCAAGCGGGGGAATTTTTACCGGAGATGACGCCAAAGAAAAAATAGACATAGGCGCATCTTTGGTTCAGGTGTGGACAGGATTTATTTATGAAGGGCCGAGAATAGTAAAAAATATTTGTAAAGTATTAGCAATAAGCAATCGATAAAAGATAAATGACGAACATTCAATACACGATGTTCAACAAACAATATTCAAGTAAATAACAGAGACTTTCTTTTAATTTGCAATCTTAAATATTAAATTTTTAATAATTACATGGAACACTTACTTACATCTGAAAGCATTATCAGTTTTATTGTGCTTGTAATACTTGAAATCGTATTGGGTATTGACAATGTAATTTTTGTAAGCATTATTATGGGACGTTTAAAGACTAAGAATGATATGAGGAAAGCCCGCCGCATCTGGATGATAACCGGAATTATTTCCAGGAGTCTGTTGCTGATGGGATTGGGCTGGTTGCTTTCTCAAAAAGGAAAAGACATTTTCTCAGTTGCAGACAAAGGTTTTGATTTAGCAAGTATAATTATGTTAGTGGGTGGATTATTTTTAATTTATAAATCTGTAAAAGAAATTCATGAAAAACTGGAAGGTGAAGACCCGAATGTGGAATTAAAAAAAGGAAAAGGAATTTCTTTATCGCAAGCAATTGTGCAGATAATGATTATTGATGCAGTTTTTTCTTTTGACAGTGTGATAACTGCGGGTGGTACGGCAAAACATGTAGAAATAATGATTGCTGCAGTTGTTGTCGCCATGATTGTAATGTTTTTATTCAGCCCGGCTATTTCATCTTTTGTACATAAACATCCTACAGTTAAAATGCTGGCACTTTCTTTTTTGGTTATGATTGGATTGAGCCTGGTAATAGAAGGCTGGGATCATCATCAGGCCGAAATGCTTCATCTCAAAAATTATATTTACTTCGGTATGGCTTTTTCGTTTATGGTGGAAATGCTGAACATGACTATGCGCAGCCGTGCAAAAAGGAAACGGGCACATGTGGTGCAGTTGAATGAACCGGTTCTGAACAAACAAGAAGAGAACAAGTCAGACATGGCTAAATGAAAATACCGGTCATTTTTCAATGACCGGTATCTGTTAAAAACATTCAATAAAATCATCTCGCAATTATAAGTTGTCTTTTAACTTCAACAGACCCTTTTGTAAATATTATTACGTAACGGCCAGCCGCCCATTTAAAACGATAGGTTGATTGCCGTCCATTGATAATCCATTCTGAAATTTTTTGGCCTCCATCATTATAAACGGTTGCCTTGCCGCCAAGAAGATCAGGAGAAACTACAATAGTTACCTGTCCACTATTTGCAGGATTAGGATATATATTTACTTTGTCTGCTTTTACAATTATTGTATATGCATCAGAAGCAGAAGCAGAACATCCGTTACCATCTGTGAACATGTAATTAACTGTATAATTACCCAATGCAAATGCCGCCGGGTTGATGATGCCTCCGCTAATCCCCGCACCAGTGTACACACCGGTTGCACCTGCAGGTATACCACCTGATAAAGTTTGAATTGGAGAGTTCAGGTAAAGAGTATCGAATGGCAGGATCAATGAAACTACAGGCAATGGATTAACTGTAAGCGTTGCAGCATTTGAATTTAAACTTCCACTCACAACACAACGATATTGATTTCCATTCATAGCAAGTGTAACTGCAGTTAAAGTAAGCGAAGAACTAGTAGCCCCGGCAATATTTGTAAATGGCCCACCGCCCGTACTTACCTGCCATTGATAAGTAGGATTGCTACCGCTTACTGTAATACTGAATGTGGCATTGGCGCCAACGCATGCAGACTGGTTTGTTGGTTGTGCAGTGATCGCAATTGTATTAACAGTTAAAACTGCCGCATTGGAAGTTACTGCAGGCGGACAAGTTCCAGTTACAACTACATCAAAACTGCCGGCATCAGCAAGCGCTACATTATTAATTGTATAGCTGCTTCCTGTAGCCCCCGCAATATTTACCCCTGCTTTTCTCCATTGATAGGTTAATCCGGCGCCGGTTGCTGTTACGGTGAATGTTACATTGGTTCCAACAAAAACAGTCTGGCTTGCCGGATGAGTAGTTATAATCGGCGATGGAGTAATAGATAATGCCGCTGCATTAGATGTAACAGAAGGTGAACATATACCGCTAATCACTACATCATAATTTCCAATATCACCTGCAGCTACACCTGTAATAGTGTATGATGATGAAATGGCTCCGGCAATATTAACTCCTCCCTTACGCCACTGATAAGTAATGCTTGTTCCCGTTGCTGTTACACTGAACGTAACATTAGCTCCGATACATACAGCCTGGCTGGCTGGTTGAGATGTAATTGCAGGCAACGCATTTACTGTAAGAGTCGCAGCATTTGAAGTTATTGGTCCGCAAGTTCCATTAACTACAATGTCATAGCTTCCTGCATCGCCTGCTGTTGTACCTGTAATAGTATATGAAGAAGAAGTAGCGCCACTGATATTCACGCTGCCCTTTCTCCATTGATAAGTAATACCACTTCCAGTTGCACTTACTGAGAAAGTAACATTAGTACCTGCACATACCGCTTGCGATGCAGGATGCGTAATAATAACAACATTACCTAATGAAAGTGAAACAGTATTTGAAGTTACTGTACCACAAGTTCCGGTTACAATCACATCATAGTTAGCAACGTCACCGGCAGTAACACCGGTAATGGTGTATGATGATGAGGTAGCTCCGCCGATATTTAAACCACCCTTTCTCCATTGATAGGTAAGACTGACTCCAGCTGCCACTACAGTAAATGTTGCATTAGAGCCACTGCAAACTGTTTGGCTGGATGGTTGTGTTGTAATTCCGGTTGATGTTAAAATAGTAAGCGCCACACTGTTTGAAGTAGTAGTGCCGCAAAGGCTTGTTACATCTACACTGTAATTAGCCGCATCTACCACTGTTACCGGATTGATTGTATAACTTGATGATGTGGCACCTCCGATATTAACTCCATTCTTTTTCCATTGATAGGTTACTGTTCCGCTTCCGCTTGCAGAAACACTAAATGTAGCACTGCCGCCCAAACAGGATGATTGACCGATTGGTTGTGTATTAATTATAGTTCCTGCTGTAATGCTAAGAGTTGCTCCGCCTGAAGTGATAGTACCACAGGTACCAGTAACCACTACAGTATAAGAAGCTGCATCACCTGCAGTCACAGGATTGATTGTATAACTTGAAGATGTAGCTCCGCCAATATCAACTGTATTCTTTTTCCATTGATAAGTAAGATTAGTTCCTGTTGCCGTTACACTGAAACTAACACTTCCACCCAAACAAGATGATTGGTTAGTGGGTTGTGAAGTAATTACGGTAACAGAATTTACCGTTAACACAGCAGCTGATGAGGTGGCTGTTCCGCATGTACCGGTAACAGCTACTGTATAGTTTGCTGCATCGCTGACAGTAACACCATTAATGGTGAAGGAAGATGAAGTAGCACCACTAATATCAATGTTATTCTTTTTCCATTGATAAGTAAGTACCCCGGTTCCGGTAGCAATAACATTGAATGTAACATTAGCTCCGGCACATACTGTCTGGCTTGATGGATTAGTTCCAATTGCCGTTACAGCATTCACTGTTAAGGTTGCAATATTTGAAGTTACAGTACCACATGTACCCGATACAACAACATCAAAATTTCCTGCATCACCTGCTACAACACCTGTTATACTAAATGATGCTGAAGTTGCTCCGCCAATATTCACTCCGCCTTTTCTCCACTGATAAGTAAGTCCGGCTCCTGTTGCAACAACATTGAATGTAACATTAGTGCCCGGACAAACTGTTTGACTTGCCGGGTTTGTTGTAATGGAAGTTACACCTACGGTTAAAATTGCAATTGCAGAAGTTACACTGGTAGCACAAGGAGTGCTTACTACCACATCATAGTTTCCTGCATCACCAACTACAACGCCTGTAATAGTATAACTGCTGCTTGTTGCACCGCCAATATTCACTCCACCTTTACGCCATTGATAAATTAAACCTGATCCGTTTGCTGTTACACTGAATGTAACATTTGCGCCAACACAAACTGATTGGCTCGCTGGTTGAGCAGAGATAGTTGGAGCTACTGCATTTACCGTTACAGTAAAAGAACAATTTACAGATGGTGAACCCGTAAGTACATAAGCAACTGTAGTTACTCCGGGATTAAATGTTTGTCCGCTTGCAGTACCACTTCCGGTTCCTGTTGTAGCACCGGTAAGAGTATATGTAAATGATTGTGGTGGTGAAATAACAGGATCAATACTGTTTACAATTGCAGAACATTGACCCACTCCTGTATTTACTGTTGTATTGGCAGGACAGGAAATTGTTGAATTGCCAATTGTAAATGAGCGATGTTCATATAAACCCCATTTACCATCTTGCCCTTTTACACGAATAGAAAGAAAATGTGAACCTAATGAAAGACCTGGCTCCAGAATTAAAAATGTTTGAGTAACAATATCACCAGGTGTTGTTACAGTTAATGGAGT
>JANPEU010000512.1:0-1799 GCA_031423175.1 Bacteroidota bacterium | reverse complement strand
GCAAGTAGTTCGCATGTTGGTAGAGTTAATAATTTAATACTCTTTGCCTCACCTGCTGATACAGGAAGTGCCGAGCCGTATTTATTTACTGACAAGAACGGATTGGTGTACTTGTCATGGATTGAGAAAAGAAATGGAAAGAGTTGGCTGAAATTTTCTGTGATAAATAAAGAAAAATCGTCGCAGCCGATGGTCATTAGTTCCGGCGAGAATTGGTTTGTCAATTGGGCAGACTATCCACTGTTAGCTGCGGATGATGCAAATAATCTGATAGCACATTTTTTAGAAAAAAGTGAAAAGAGTACTTATACATATGACATTAAGTTAGTTACTTCGGCTGATGAAGGAATGACATGGAGTGAACCTGTAATTCTCCATGATGATGGAAAAAAGGCAGAGCATGGCTTTGTTTCCATGATTCCATACGAAGACAACTATTTTTTATCATGGCTTGACGGAAGGAATTCTGTAATGGAAACTACAGAAGGACATGATGAGGGTAATCTTGGACAAATGACTATACGTGGAGCCATTGTTGATAAAAAAGGGAGAAAATCTGCTGAGTGGGAATTAGACACCCGGGTATGCGATTGCTGCCAGACAAGTGTTGCCATTACTGCAAACGGGCCTGTTGTAGTTTATAGGGACAGGTCAGTAGAAGAAATAAGAGATATATCTATTGTGCGGTTTGTAAATGGTAAATGGACATTGCCGGTACCTGTTTTTTCCGACAACTGGAAGATTGACGGATGCCCGGTAAATGGACCCAGGATTGATGCATTGGGTAACAATCTTGTCGTAGCATGGTTTTCTTCACCTGATAAAAAAGCACAGGTAAATATTGTTTTCTCAATTGATGGTGGGGCTTCGTTTGGTACTCCAATCCGTATTGATGATGGGAAAGGAATAGGCCGGGTGGATGTGATAATGCTGGATGAAAAAAGTGCAATGGTGAGCTGGGTGGAAGGTTCAGTGATAAAAGCCGTTAAGGTTTTTTATGATGGTAAAAAAGAACCTTCAATTAGTATTTCTACTTCTTCAGAATCGAGGTCGAGTGGATTCCCGCAAATGACAAAGTCCGGTAATAATTTGTTTTTTGCGTGGACAGATGATAAGGAAAAGACGATTAAAATGGCAAGGCTAGCACTTTAGCGTACTGCGATAGTTATGGAATATTATTGAGTCCTGCAGCAGGGGCTGTTTTGATGAGTGTGAGCACGATAGTGGTAGCGATAAACGCCCGATTACTTCACATAAAACAAAATTAGAATGAATAAAAAATCCGGCAGTGTAGCTACCGGATTCAAATTCACAAAAAATGATTTATTTTTATCTCATAATAATAATCTTGCTAATTGCTGCTTTATTATCAAAGGTTAATTTTAGTATGTACGTTCCTTCAGCAAGTCTGCTAACGTCAATCTGCTCTGTATGATTCCCAGCATTTACAGTCTTTGATATCGTTGAAAGGACATTTTCTCCTATTAAATTATAAACTTCCATTTTCACTTTTGCTTTTTGTTCCAACACAAACTCAATATTTGTAAAATTTGTTACTGGATTTGGATATACTTTCAGTGCAAACTGAGAATTGATTTGTTCTATTCCTGTAGATGGATTTTCATCCGGGAATAATGCTAATGACAATGCAAGAAAATGAGGTGAATGGTGAGTATGCATCACGAAACAACTATGTGCCGAACATCCGGATACGGTGTCATTAATAAAGAGACAAACTGTATAATGTCCGGATATAGAATAGTAATGTGTTGGGTTTTGTAAGTTGGAAGAATCACCAT
>JANPEU010000511.1:0-3419 GCA_031423175.1 Bacteroidota bacterium | reverse complement strand
GTCTTTCGGATCTGTTGCAGGATTTATTAATGCCTGAACTGTTTTAGATCGGTCAGAAGCTGAAATACCACTTGAGCAACCATGACCGAGCAAATCAACTGAAACTGTAAAAGCAGTTTCGTGTAATGCCGTATTGTTATTTACCATCAGTTCCAGACCCAGCACATCACATCTTTCTTCCAGTAATGCAATACAAATTAGCCCTCGTCCGTGTTTACTCATAAAATTTATCACATCCGGGCTTACATGATTGGCTGCTATAATGAAGTCCCCTTCGTTCTCACGATCTTCATCATCTACTACGATTACAATTCTACCTTGCTTTATATCTTCTAATGCACTTTCTATAGAGTGAAACATATTATTAAAATTTATTGACGGCCCGCCGTAGTTATTTCGAAGGCAAGGCAAAAATAAAGCATTTAGGCAGGTGTATAAACTGTGTAAAAAAAAATGTTGGCTGAAGCAACGAAGAGAAAGGCAACTATTTTTCAGGAAAGCTTTATTTTTCAAATTGGATTTGTTAAGATTCCCTATATTTAATCCCAGAATATCCTTTTCTTTGCAACCGAAAACTAATCTATATGCTTAAGAGAATTACACAACTTATTTTTATTTTGTTGCTGACTCCATTTATTGTTTCAGCACAGGAAACAAATTCAAGTATTGGCGGTATCGTAAAAAATGCGAACAATGAACCTTTAGTTGGTGCTACCATAACCGCCACACATAACCCAACAGGAACAGTTTACCGTGTAGTATCCAGAGCCGGCGGCAGATACGACATCAGTAATATGCAGCCCGGCGGACCTTACACAATTTTATATTCATTCGTTGGTTTTACCGATGAGAAAAGAGAAGATGTAAATCTTTCATTAGGCGAAAAAAGCCGTTTTGATGTTGCGTTGCCTGATAAATCGGGAGCACTTACCGAAGTGGTTCTTTCAACACGCCGTGCTGCAACAGGTGGTAAAGGCGGAACTGAAACTTCTATTGGAAGAGATAGAGTAGCAAATATTCCAACAATCAACAGAAGTTTAAATGATTTTTTAAAGTTCACACCACAGGCAAAAATTGTTGGTGATGGTATTTCATTTGCCGGACAAAATAATCGTTTGAATGCTTTTTATATTGATGGTGCTATAAATAATGATGTATTTGGACTTGCTGCATCTGGAACAAATGGTGGTCAAGCTAGCATCAGTCCGATTTCAATAGATGCAATTGATCAGTTTCAGGTAGTGCTTGCTCCCTTTGATGCAGCTATTGGTGGTTTTGTAGGTGGTGGAGCAAATGCAACAACAAAATCCGGAACAAATCAATTTAAAGGAGCCGCATGGTACTATTATCGTGATGAAGCCTTAGCTGGAAAAACTCCGGGTAACGTATTGAAAGCAAATCGGGTTAAACTTGCAGATCTTAATAACAAAACTTATGGAATTAGTTTTGGTGGCGCATTAAAGAAAAACAAAGTATTCTATTTTATTATTGCTGAAAGACAACAAGACACCAGACCCCAACCCTTTAATTACTCTGATTATAGAGGTGGAGCAACACAAGCAGACATTACATCTCTTTCAAGTTTTGTAAAAACTACACATGGTTATGATGTAGGTAGTTTTCTTGACATTCCTGAAAAATTAAGAAGAAATTTTGTGTCTGTAAAAGTGGACTGGAATCTTAACACAAACAATAAAGTCACATTAAGCTATCGTTTCAATCAGGGCGAACGATTTAATACAACAGGTAGTTCAAGTACTACAATTAATTTTGCTAATAATGGGGTTCTTTTCCCAAACAAAGCACATACAGCAACTGCAGAGTTAAAAAGCAGTTTCAAGCGTGGAGCCACAAACCGTTTTTTGGTTACCTATACAAATGTTGCTGATGACAGAAATGCGATAGGTGCAAATTTTCCAAGAGTATCTATCCGGGATGGCGCAGGAACAATTGTTTTCGGGTCAGAAAACTTTTCAGCAGGTAATTATCTACTCCAGAAAAACTGGACAATGAATAATACATTCAAATTTAACTGGGGTAAAAATCTTATCTCAATTGGTACAGATAATTTATTTAGCGATGCAAACAACCTTTTTATCCGTGATTTATTTGGAACTTATACTTATAGTTCATTGTCAGATTTTCTTACAAATGCAAAACCGATTCGTTATGATCGTTCATTCTCATTATTGGAAAATAAGACAGATGAAAAAAGATCACCTTCGGCTGCTGCTTTTAAATACCTGAATCTTGCTTTCTTTATTAATGACGAAATAAAAGCAAACGACAGGCTTACAATAAATGTTGGAGTTCGTGCCGATAAAACAATCTTCCTGACAGATCCTAAAACTGATAAATTTTTTAATGATACTGCTATTGCAGCTATTTCTCCTTTTTATAATTTGTATGGTGCCAGGTCAGGACAAATTTCAAAAGTTCCCTGGTCAATTTCTCCTCGTCTCGGTTTTGTATATAAAGTACCTGAGGAAAACATTACGGTACGTGGAGGCATAGGAATGTTTACTGGCCGTATGGGTCTTGTTTGGCCAGGTGGGGTATATAATAATAATGGTGTGAGTGTTGGTGGTATCAGTTTAAATCCACCATCTGCATCACAGAATATTACTTTTCGCAACGATCCTTTTGGTCAATGGACTCCTACAGATTTTGGAATTAGTTTGGCTAATTCAAAAGGTCAGGTTGACTTGATGCCAGCTGATTTTAAATTACCAAGAGTTATCAAATCGTCTATTGCTATTGACAAACGATTAGGAAATGGATGGACATTTACAACTGAATTGTTAGTAACAAAAAACATTAATGAAATTTATTATCAGCATATAAATATACTTCCTGCTACAGGAGTATCTGTTGGACCTGGTGCAAGAACTGTATATACTTTTGGTGGCGCACCTACAAGAATTCCTATGGGTAATTCGGGAATCAATCCATATACAGGTGTTTATTTAATTTATAATAATCCAAGCAAGCAAAAAGGGTTTTCGTATAACACAACAGTAAGTATTGACAAAGCATTCAAAAACAACTGGGCACTCCGATTTGATTGGGCTTTTGGAAATTCGCTTGTATATAATGAGTTAACAAGTTCTCAGAATAACTCTCAATGGCGTTTTATGGAAACAGTAAATGGTAAAAATTTTGTAAACCGTTCTATTTCCGATTTCGATCAAGGTCATCGTTTTGTTGGTTACCTGAGTAAAAAATTCAATTACCTGAGTAAGAAAATGGCAACTACATTTACACTAACATTCAATGCACAGCAGGGTCAGCCATTCAGTTATGTTTACAATGCAAGTTTAGTTGGTGATGATGGCAGAACAAGTACAAATGACTTGATTTATATACCTACGGCTACCGAGTTGCAAGCGATGACATTTACAGCAAATACAGTAAACGGG
>JANPEU010000510.1:0-1664 GCA_031423175.1 Bacteroidota bacterium | reverse complement strand
AAGTGATAATAGAAGTTTAGAAACACATTTTCATTTACTGTTCTCTATTGCACCAGTTCTGTTGGCTGTTACAGGTATTATTATTGCGACCTGGTATTTCCGCTATGAAAATGAATGCCCGGAGAAACATTCGAAGCGGTTAGGTGGTTTATATACGGCAGCAAAAAAGAAATTTTATATTGATGAATTATATCTCTTCATTACGAAGAAAGTAATTTTTAATCTCATTGGCCGGCCGGCAGCGTGGATTGACAGAAATATTGTAGACGGGCTGATGAATGGAATTGCCAATACTACAGCAACAATTTCCGGTTTAATAAAAGGCATGCAGTCTGGTAAAGTACAGAGCTATGCCATTTATTTTTTCGGTGGCATTATAGCGCTGGCTGTTGTGTTTTTGTATTTGTGGAAATAAAAAATAATTATGAAACACATAGGACTCTATGTTGACCTATGTTTCTATGTGCCTATGTGGTAAAAAAGAACTGAACAAAATGAACCTTTCGTTATTAATACTACTTCCATTACTCACTGCACTTGCCTTATTGCCTGCAAAAGGATTAAAGCAGGTGAGGGCAATTGCATTATTGGGTTCGGCTGCACAACTGATACTTTGTTTTATTTTATTTTATTTCTACCAGCAGGAAAGAGCAGGCGGAAACTCTGAAGCATTTCTATTTCAAAATAATTACACCTGGTTTGAACCCTTAAAAATAAATTATCATACAGGTGTAGATGGAATTTCCATCGCCATGATTTTATTAACTGCTTTTGTAGTAATAGCCGGTGTACTGGTATCATGGAAAATGGAAAAGATGAATAAAGAATTTTTCTTCTTGTTGATATTTTTAAGCCTGGGTGCTTATGGATATTTCATTGCACTGGATTTGTTCACCCTGTTCTTCTTCCTTGAAGTAGCTGTTATTCCAAAATTTTTATTAATCGGCATTTGGGGCAGTGGCAAAAAAGAATACAGTGCCATGAAACTTGCCTTAATGCTGATGGGTGGTTCTGCTTTGGTATTTGTAGGACTGGCAGGATTGTATTTTAATACAGATATAAATGGTGCACACAGTTTTGATATCTTACAAATTGCCGGAATGAATATTTCTACAGATGTTCAGAAATTATTTTTTCCATTTGTGTTTATTGGCTTTGGAATTTTTACTGCACTGTTTCCCTTTCATACCTGGGTACCCGATGGTCACTCATCTGCACCAACAGCAGCTTCTATGTTCCTTGCCGGGATTTCTATGAAGCTTGGTGGATATGGTTGTTTACGTGCCGCTACTTATTTGATGCCCGATGCTGCACATGAATATTCAACAATAATAATTGTTCTTGCATCCATAGCAATTTTATATGGCGCATTCGCTACCATGATGCAAACCGATTTAAAATATATTAACGCATACTCATCCGTAAGTCACTGCGGATTTGTTTTATTTGGCATTGGTATGCTAACTAAAACTGCAATTGATGGCGCAGTGATGCAAATGGTATCGCATGGCTTGATGACAGCACTTTTCTTCGCCGTTATCGGAATGATATATGACCGTACACATACAAGACAGGTGGCACAGTTGGGTGGATTGATGAAAGTGATGCCTTTTATCTCAACAGTATTTGTAATTGCCGGTTTATGTTCACTTGGGTTACCCGGA
>JANPEU010000509.1:0-17140 GCA_031423175.1 Bacteroidota bacterium | reverse complement strand
GGCAATTTTTACTGGTACGATAATAACTGGCACTATATCCGCAAATGGGACCATTTAAAAAATTCAGTTGCGTTGAATGCGTACCCGGCAGAATTAAAAGAAAAGCTGATGCATCATGCAAATAAAGATTTTAACGCAAGTGATAAAGTGATGTGTAAATGTATTTCTACTGCCATTAGTTTGTTATGGACAGATGAACAGATAAAGGAGAGAGGAGAGGGAATTGTTAGGGCAATAAAGAAAGTGTTGAGTAAATTTACTATATTATCTTCGTAGATATTTATCAAAAAATTACTTCACAAAATTAAAATACCAAGCTAGTTTCGACGCTTACATAACTAACAATTCAAAATAAATTATAAGTTATTGATATATATTATTTTGCTGCTTAATTAGAAACCGGAATGATTAAAAATTGGATAACTAGAGCAATTGAATTTCTTGATAATAGTTTAAATCCTCTTCCTCAGGAGTTGAATGAATTGGACTGGAAAGAAGACCTATCTCCGCAGAATGATAAACTCACAAGGCATTTATCTGCATTTGCAAATATGCCAGGCGGTGGGTTTATGGTCTTCGGGATAGAAAATAAAACCGGAGCTATAAAAGGTATAATTAAAAAACAAGCAGATCTAATTATTGAGAGATTGAGTTCATTGGGCAGGGATACACTTATTCCATTGGTTAATATTGACTATAGTATTGAGGAGTTTCAAAATAAGTCTATATTATTTGTTCATGTAAAGGAGTCTGCTGTTAAACCTGTACATCTTAAAAAAGGAACTGTTGAAGATGCTTATATTAGAACGGGGGGTAGTACAAGAAAAGCGTCGAGACAAGAAATCGGTGGATTAATGCTTAATAGCAAAACTCCACAATTTGAAGAGTTACATGCTTCAACACTTAAATCCGAAATAGAGATTTTTGATTTACTTGATTACAAAACAATTTATAAGTTATTACAAAAACCATTTCCACAAGATATTCATCATAATATAATTTGGATGAAAGATGAAAAAATGATTGAAGAAGTGGATGGTGCAGGATTTTATATCACAAATTTTGGTGTGTTAGCAGCTGCCAGAAATCTTAACGAGTTTGATGGTTTGTCAAGAAAAAGTATTCGTTTAATAAAATATAAAGGAAGTAATAAAATAGAAACCCAAAAAGAATTTCCCGGAACTAAAGGATATGCAATTGGATTTTATGGACTCATAGAATTTATCCGAGGCATAGTACCTGGTAGTGAAATTATAAAAAAGGCTTTGCGTACTGAAACTTCTGTATATCCTGAAATAGCTTTGAGAGAATTAATTGCAAACGCACTTATACATCAAGATTTTTCAATTCGCGGTTCAGGACCTATGATTGAAATTTTTGATGATAGAATTGAAATATCAAACCCAGGAAGATTGCTCCCATCAAAGAAAATTGACAGGTTAATTAGAACAACACCTGAATCTCGCAATGAAATTTTAGCAGCCGCTTTTCGAAGATATAATATTTGTGAAGAAAGGGGTTCTGGTTTTGAAAAAGCTGTTTCAGCAATCGAGTTATTTGGGTTACCTCCATTAAAATTTGAAAACCTTGAAAATTCATTTCGTGTAACTATGTATATGCCAAAAAAATTTGGTGATATGACGCCTGCAGAAAGGGTTGAAGCATGCTATCAACATAGTATAATAAGATATTATTCTTTTGGTGGAATGACAAATACAAGTTTGAGAGAACGATTTAAAATGCATGAGAAACAAAGACCACAAGTATCGCTAGTTATCAAAGAAGCTTTAGCAAAGAGAAAAATTAAACCTAAAGATCCTAATAATGCTTCAACAAAATTTGTAGAATACATACCATATTGGGGCTAGATTCTTGCTTAATTAGAATCAGTAAAAATTGCATATTTCATAGCCAGTAAAGGTTTCATGCTTAATTCATAAACTCAATCTAGAAACTATCTCCTTCGCATATTTCGCATGCAATACCTGATGCCCGCTTTCAATAACTGTAACGGTACAGCAATCTTCAATCCCTTGCTGAAACTGTTCACCACTTATTGAAAGAATAATCCGATCGTGTTTTCCATATACTAATCTGAAAGCTGTTTTATGCTGCTTGATAAAAGATTTTATTATGGATAAATCGGGTTTTAGTTTTCTTAATGTAATCCAACGGTTATACAATTCATGTCTTACTTCTGTATTATCAATATAGTATTTTACAAATCTGAATATACTTGCATTTACAATCCCTGTTTTGTTCAGCAGTTTTAGAAATCCAAAAAACCAGCCCGGGTTTTTCATTGTAGCGTAAAATAGTTTACTGCCAATCCATGTTTGTGTACTGAGCCAATACCAGAAATTTACTTTCAATCCATCTGGTGCCAACAAAACAACTTTTTCAATTTGTGAAGGAATGGCCTGGTAAAGGCTTAATGCTATTCTCCCTCCCAGACTGAACCCGAGGAGGGTTATTTTGTTATTTGAGATTTGTTTTTTGTCTTTTGTTATTTCAGAAATTATTTCCAGCAAATCTTCCCACTGAAAATTCAATCCTTCATTCCATTCCGTTTTTCCATGAAAGGGCAGGTCAAAAGCGTAAAAACTAAAATCATTCCCGGCTTGTTTTTCTAAAAAAGAAAAAGCCGTGGCATTTTCTCCATAGCCATGAAAACAAATAACCGGCTTTGCGCCCCTGCCAAAGCAATACCATCCAATTCTTGAATTTTTGTAATTAATAAATTGCGGCTCCAAACGGGTTGAAAATTTTTATTTAAAAAATATTTGGCAGCTTCAAAGTTATGGTTAATTTTGAATAGTTGTATAAACAACTATATGCCAAACAACCAATTTAAAAAAGGAGAACTCTACAGCTTTGTTACCGGCAAAGCATCTACTGCTATTGCCAGAAGATTGCAGAAAAAATTTAATAACGCCAATCTCAATATCACAATCGAACAATGGAGTGTATTGTATCATTTATGGAAACTAGATGGTATCAGCCAACAGGAATTGTGCAATGCTACGTATCGTGATAAACCAAGCATAACAAGATTAGTGGATAATTTAGAAAAATTAGATTTGGTAAAACGTGTTGCTTCAGACACTGACAGGCGTATTAATAAAATATTTGTTACAAAACATTCATTGAAATTACAGGAAGAAACCATGGGGCTTGCTGAAGAAACATTGAACGAAGCATTGGACTCTGTACCCGCAGACAAAATAGATGTGTGTAAAGAAGTGTTGAAGATTGTATATGATAATTTGAAATAACCGTAAGTATAAACCTCAATAAATTTATTCGCTTAATCTAACTTATAAAATTTTAAACTTTTAAAAATAATAAAACATGAGCACCGAAGTAAAAAAAGCTGCTGTACTAAAAGGTGGTGAGTGGTTAATCAAAGAATCTTCCCCTTTTGATACTTTTATCCCGGAAGATTTTACTGAAGAACAATTGATGATTAAAGAAATGTGTAATCAGTTTTTGGATTTAGAAATTTATCCTAACATTGATCGGATTGATAACCTGGAGCCGGGACTAATGAAAAGTTTAGTGAGGAAAGCCGGTGAACAGGGTTTGCTTTCTGTTTCTTTTCCCGATGAGTTTGGTGGGCTGGGGAAAGATTTTGTTACTTCTACAATTGTAAATGAATATCTCGGTGCCGGGCATTCTTTTTCAGTTGCTATAGCTGCGCATACTGGCATTGGTACATTACCTATATTATATTTTGGAACAGAAGAGCAAAAGAAAAAATATATTCCAAAATTGATAACCGGTGAATGGGCAGGTGCTTATGGATTAACAGAACCAAACAGTGGAAGCGATGCATTGGGTGCAAAGTCAACGGCAAAACTGAGTGATGATGGTAAACATTATATTTTAAACGGACAGAAATGCTGGATTACCAATGGCGGTTTTGCAGAAGTATATACCGTATTTGCAAAGGTAGATGGCAAAGATTTTACCGGATTTATTATTGAAAGGGGAACGGAAGGATTTACACAAGGGCCTGAAGAACATAAGATGGGTATCAAAGGTTCATCAACAGTTCAATTATATTTTCAGGATTGTAAAGTGCCGGTTGAAAATTTATTAGGAGAAATTGGTAAAGGACATAAGATAGCATTCAATATTTTAAATATTGGTCGTTTGAAATTGGCTGCTGCTGCTATTGGAGCCTCAAAACGCAGTCTCACGGATTCTATCCTCTATGCAAAAACAAGAGAACAATTCAATCAACCGATTGCAAATTTTGGTGCTATAAAATATAAGTTAGCAGAAATGGCAATCAAAGTTTTTGTTGCCGAAAGTGCCTTATACAGAACGGCTCAATTGATTACTGATAAAGAACATGAATTGTTTGGAGAAGGGAAAGCATTTAATGAAGCATTGCTTGGCGGCGCCGAAGAATATGCAATAGAATGTGCCATGCTGAAAGTAGATGGCAGCGAAGCATTGGATTATGTAGTGGATGAGGGTGTGCAGATACATGGTGGCAATGGCTTTAGTGCAGAGTATAATGCTTCGAGGGCTTATCGAGATTCAAGAATCAACAGAATATATGAAGGCACTAACGAAATTAATCGTTTACTTACTTTGGACATGACATTGAAAAGAGCAATGCAGGGAAGATTAAACTTGATGGGACCAGCAATGGAGGTATCAAAAGAACTGATGAGCATCCCAGATTTTGGCGGCGATGACGATCTTCCATTTGCAAAAGAAAAAAAATTAGTCACAAATCTTAAAAAAGCAATTTTGATGACTTCGGGTGCTGCAGTACAAAAGTTAATGATGAAAATAGACACCGAACAGGAAGTATTGATGAATATAGCAGACATGGCAATACAAACTTATAATGCAGAAAGTGTAATGCTGCGTGTAATGAAGATGACAGATAAAAATGGGGAAGCTGCCTGCCGCATACAGTCAGATATTATGCGTACTTATTTATATGATGCCGCTGATAAAGTAAATAAGTTTGGTAAAGATGCCATCAATGCGTTTGCAGATGGAGACGAACACCGTATGATCCTGTTAGGGTTGAAACGTTTTACAAAAGCAGAACCATTCAACAGTAAAGATGCCCGTAGAAGAATTGCCGATAAATTAATTGCGGAATCCCGGTATCACCTGTGATGGGTCGAAGCCAAATATTTCATCAGGGACCCTTGTTCTTCTTTTATTCGGGTCTCTGTTTTCTTCTGCATAAAGAACAGCAAGTTCTTTTCTTACCTGTTTAATTTCTTTAATCCGTCTTATTTTTTTGGCTTCATAAAAAACGCCAACGGCCATGCCAGCGGATGCAAAAATGGTAGTAAGAAAATAAAACAAGAATGTTTCTTCCAGGTCTTTTATTTTGAATACATAGAAAAGTAAATAGATGATACCATAAATCGTGTAGCAAAATATCAAGGATGCAGAAATAATTGTTTTGCCGGCCGCACTTGGCTTTCGGATAATCAATTTTGTATAATGATTAAAAAAATTAAAGCTGAAAAACAATATTAAAATAACTGAAGGTCCCAATACGATACGCGAAGCGTCGTCATTATATCCCTCGATAACAATTGCAATAACAGAAAGAATTAACAAGCCTATAATCATCCGCCCAATTAATTGCTTCTGCTTTTTTGTATAGCATAAGTAAGTTAGAAATGCCAGCATCAATGGCCCATCGAGTAAATTATTGGTAGCCCCGATATAACTTTTTACTGGATTGGGTATGAAGTTAAAAAAACCCAATATAATCAGGTTAAAGAAAAATGAAAAGGCGTAATAAAAAAGAAGTATTGGAAATGTTCTGTAAAAACTTAACCGGAAAATGAGTATTACGGCAATCGGCAGAAACAAAGCCGCCACCGCAATTATATTCATGGTATGTACCCAGTTCATCTTGTTCTGTTTTTCGTAAGGTTAATACGGATTTTACTCCGCGGGATTATGACTACAATATTAACGGAGGTTTTTTAATAGTAGTACCAGATCTTCGGTCTTTATAGAAAAATTCAGCAAATCCGCCTTACCAAAAAGTAATTATACCAAAAGCCGAAAGTTATTTTTCTTTGCATATTGTTTGAGTGAAAATACGTAAGGTAAAAAACCACTCTTAAAAAATCTATAAATTAAAAAAAATTACTATGTCAAATCTTGTAAATGAATTTAACGATTACCGTACACGAATGAATGAGGTGATACTAAGCAAAAACAACCTGGTGATGAAACGTCTTTGGAATCTTGACACCAATACTTATGATGAAGGTGCATTAGATAAAAAAACAAAAGAAATGCTTGGATTAGTGGCAAGTATGGTACTTCGTTGTGATGATTGTATAAAATATCATGTGGGCAAAAGTCATGAATTGGGAATTACGACAGAACAGCTATATGAAATATTTGCAGTTGCTAATATCGTAGGGGGAACTATTGTTATTCCACATACAAGAAGGGCAGCTGAGTACTGGGAAGAACTTGAAGGAAATAAGCAATAATCAATATCCAAAAAACAATTTTCAAATATTTTTGAATACGAATCTGATCATTGAATATTTAGTGTTGAAAGTTGTGTGTTTCCATAGATGAATTACCTAAATTTGTGTTCAATATTTTTTATTATGAGTGAAGTAACAACAGCTCCTGCATTAACAGCAAAAGATTTTGTAACCGATCAGGAAGTACGGTGGTGCCCCGGCTGCGGAGACTATTCTATTTTGGCTCAAGTGCAGAAAATAATGCCAACACTTGGTATTCCAAAAGAAAACATTGTTATCGTTTCCGGTATTGGTTGCAGTAGCCGGTTTCCATATTATATGAACGTATATGGCATGCATTCTATTCATGGAAGAGCGACTGCTGTAGCAAGCGGATTAAAAGCATCCAGACCGGAACTGAGTGTATGGATAGTAACAGGCGATGGTGATGGTTTAAGTATTGGTGGCAATCATACTATTCATTTGTTAAGAAGAAATTTTGATGTAAATATTTTATTATTCAACAACCAGATTTATGGGTTAACGAAAGGACAATACTCCCCGACTTCGGAAGTTAATAAAGTAACCAAATCCACTCCTTACGGAAGTATAGATCATCCTTTCAATCCGCTTGCTCTTGCAATGGGTGCCGATGCAACATTTGTAGCAAGAACAATGGATAGAGACCCAAAACATTTACAAGCAATGCTATTAAGATCTCAACTTCATAAAGGCGCATCTTTTCTTGAAATTTATCAGAACTGCAACATCTTTAATGATGGGGCTTTTGAAACATTTACCGAAAAAGGAACTAAAGCAAATGAAATTTTAATTCTCGAACAAGGCAAGCCACTTGTATTTGGAGCAAATAATGATAAAGGAATTAAGCTCGATGGATTCACCCCGAAAATTATAAACTTTAGTGATGGCTATAGTGCCGATGATTGCTGGGTGCATGATGAGCAGGATGTTTATAAAGCACAGATACTCGTTCGTGTTTTTGACGACCCTTCCATTGAAGGTCATTTACCAAGGCCATTCGGTGTTTTTTATCAGCGCAACCGCAGTTGCTATGAAGATATTATGGCAGCACAAATAACAGAAGCAAAAGCAAAAAAACCTGCTGACCTGGACAAATTACTAAAAGGAAATGAAGTGTGGGTGATTAATTAATATAAATCAGGCAATCGATAATTCTTTTGTTGCTGCCGTTTTACTTTTTCTTTCTTTCCATCCATACCATTTTAATGGCATCGTTTTTTTAAGCAATGTATCAATGCTGCGCATGCCTGCAAGATTCCATAGCCCTTTTAATTTTACACTAAGCGATGGGTGCATAGCACGAAGACTCATGGCAAATCCACTTTCTAAATATTCCATATGATGCCAGTATCCACCGGGCATAAATAATGTGTCGCCATGTTCCAGTGTTCCCTCAAATCCATTTGCTAATTTTACTGCAGGAAAAGAATCGTAATTCAATTTACTCTTACTTGTATCGCTGTAATTACTAAAATCAGCAAGACTCAAAACTTCAAATGGTTTACGGTAAAGTTTATATTGTTCGTTATAGGGAAACAGTAACACTTTTTTCTTTCCCATAAACTGTGTGTGCAAAATATGGGATAGATCAATATCGAAATGCATATGTGTAATGCTGCCTGCACCCCCGGTAAAAAGCATTGGATATTTTTTTACAAATCCTTTCATGTATTCATCGGGCCATGTAAAGTCCTGCGTAAGTTGAGGGGCATGCTGAAAAATATTAAAAAGAAAAATACGAAGCTCTACCGGGCCTTTTTTTACCATATCCAAATAATCGCCGAACTGCATATATCCATCCGCTTTATTGATAGGTGTGTAAGCGTCGCTCTTTTTATTATCATATACGCCTACCTCTTTATTGCCCAATATATTTTTAAAATATTCCCAGTTCCATTTTTCAATTGCCGTTTTATTGTATTGCAAATTTTTAATAATACAGGGGATTTGCGGATTATAAAAATCCCGTTTAAATCGATCTGCATCCAAAGTATCGAATGTTGCTAAGGGTTTAAGCCGCATGAATCTGAAGTTTAATTTCCGGTGCTGGAAACAAAAATAAGTGATTCGTATCAACAACATTGTACGGAATATGACAAAAATAAAAACACCACCCAAAGAGGGTAGTGTTTACAATTGCTCACAAATTCCTGTTTTTTATATAAGGCTTACAGTTTTATTAAATAACCCGGCGATGTCTGATATTCCGGTGCATCATCATTTTACGTCGATGCTGCATTTGCTTCATTTTTCTTCCATCGTCCCTTTTAAAATTTCTGTTATTGGATGCCCGTTGCTTCATCATTCTATGCTTTATTATTTCTCTACGATGCTGTGGGTTGCTAAAGTGATTGAAATGCTGTTTGTTGTTTAGCATTCTTTGTTCAATTTTTTGTTTACGTATGCCATTTTGCATTCCGTTTTGTGCAGAAGCAGAAAAAGAAACAATGACAAAAAACAAACTAAGGGCTACTACTTTTTTCATGGCTGTATCTATTTTGTGCATGTCTGACAAGAAGCTATCAGCAAAGTTTAAGGGGTCTATCATTTAAAATAGCCGTTCCTGTAAGCTTTTTACCTGAAATGATCTTCGGTGGTACTCACACTGACCCCACTTGCGAATGGCTTCGCGGTGTTCTTTGGTTCCATACCCTTTATTTTTCATCCAATTATATTGTGGAAATTCCTGGTGCAATTGAAACATATACTCATCCCGGTATGTCTTTGCAAGAATGCTGGCAGCAGCAATGCTTGCATAAATTGAATCGCCTTTTACAATACATTGATGGGGTATTTTATTATACTTATAAAACCGGTTTCCATCTATTAATAATAACTCTGGTATTGTATTCAATTTATCCAAAGCAAAGTGCATGGCTTTAAAAGATGCTTTGAGAATATTAATGCTATCTATTTCGTCATTATCAATACTGGCTACAGCAAACGCTTCTGCTTCTCCCTCAATTATTTTTCGTAATTCATTTCTGTCTTTTTCTTTCACTTGTTTACTGTCATTAAGTAATGGGTGATAAAAATTTTTAGGTAAGATAACTGCCGCGGCAAATACGGGACCTGCCAAACAACCACGTCCCGCTTCATCGCATCCGGCTTCTATTAATTCTTTTTGATGATACGATTTCAGCATTTGCATGCAATTTCACGAATATTATTAAACAAAAAACAAACAGCATACATCTCTCAGATTACCTTTGCCCCAGCTATGATCAATACAAGTTTGCGCCGCTCATCTCACCCTGTTGCTATCTGGCTTTTGATTGGTGTTTTAATGCTCATGATCCAGGTCTTGCTCGGTGGCATTACACGTCTTACCGGTTCCGGACTATCTATTACTGAATGGAAACCCATTATGGGAGCATTACCACCATTGAATGATTCTGATTGGAATGGTGCATTTGAAAAATACAAGCAAATTGCCCAGTTTAAAAAACTAAATTCTTCATTTGATCTTTCCGATTTCAAATCAATTTTTTTTTGGGAATGGTTTCATAGGCTGTGGGCTCGTTTAATTGCTGTTGCTTTTATATTCCCCTTTATTTTTTTTATAGTAAAAAAGAAATTTAAGAAAGAAATGATTAACCCAATGATTATTCTTTTCCTGTTGGGCGTATTGCAGGGTTTGGTTGGTTGGATAATGGTGTTGAGCGGATTGGAAAATTCTGAACGGCTCTATGTCAGTCATTACAAATTAGCTATTCATTTTATACTCGCAATGATTTTGATTTGTTACACCTTATGGTTTGCTTTAAGTCTTATCGTTCCAAAAGAAAAAATAATTGCAGACATTGGAATCAGAAAATTTAATACATGGCTGGTTGCTTTACTTATGATTCAACTTATTTACGGAGCATTTATGGCAGGGTTAAAAGCCGGGCCTTATGCGCCTACCTGGCCGGATATCAATGGAAATTTTTTCCTGGTAAATGAGCTTTCTACCGGCAACTATTCAGTATTTGACAATCCATTGATTGTTCATTTTATTCACCGCAACCTTGCTTATATTATTACACTGTTGATCATATACGGCTGGTGGAAATACCGATTGGCTTACCCCGCCTCTTTGTTTAATAAATCAACCTGGCTTCTTCCTTCTCTTGTTTTTGTACAGTTGATTTTAGGAATACTAACTGTTCTCAATTCTCCCGCTACAAAAAAATTAGTATGGCTTGGCACAGCTCACCAGTTTGTTGCCATGTTAATGTTACTTTCTGTCGTATGGGCAATTTATACAGTCAGCAACAATACAGTTAAAAAAACAGATTAAACAAATAGAGTTTGAACAAGCCGTAAATCTGTATTATATTTAGTACGACCATTTACATAATCAATGAAAGCCTGGCTCCACGGATTTTATTATTCCTTTCCCATTCAATTAATATTTCTTCATGTAAAGAAATACCAGGCACTCCTTATTTTCTGGTTTTTAATTTTCAGTGTTGTAAATGGCACATTTATGAAAATGTTCGGAGCCGACTCATTATACCTGGCTCCCGAATACCTCGGCACCTTGAATACATTTGGATATGCCATCACAGGTATTACTATCGGAATGTTTATTGTAAGCTGGAACATAACCACCTTTATTTTATTTAGTAAACATTTCAGATTTCTTGCAGCTACTACAAACCCTTTCTTAAAATACTGTATTAATAACTGCATCATCCCTGTTTTATTTTTATTGTTTTATTTTTTTAAAGCCTGGAATTTTTTGCATACAAAAGAGTTAGTACCCGCTGTTGAAATCCTTTTTTATGCCGGGGGTTTTTTAGCCGGATTGATTTTTATATTGGCTGTTTCGTTTATTTATTTCTTCCGGGCAGACAGAAGTATTCTCCGGCAAATGATGCCTGTTTATAATAATCCGAAACAATTTATTACACACTTGCACGATGAAAAAATGGGAACAGTTGATGGATCGAAACAGCGGGTAGAATGGTATTTTGAAACACCACTCAAACTGAGACATGTCAGAAATGTAACACACTACACCAAACAGTTTGTTGATTCTATTTTTAAACGTCATCATTTTGCTGCTATACTTTCAGTATTTGCTGCTTTTCTATTTTTAATATTGATTGGCTTTTTTCTTGAGAAACCATTATTTCAAATTCCTGCAGCAGCAAGTATTACAATTTTCTTTTCAATACTCATTGGTGTGGCAGGAGCTTTTGCCTATTTTATGCAAGGCTGGACAATTCCTTATCTCGTAGCCATGCTTTTACTGCTGAATTTGTTTTATAAACTGGAATGGATTGATCCACGCAACAAAGCGTTTGGACTTAATTATAAAAACAAAACCGAACGTCCATCTTACAGTCGTGATGGGTTGATGCAAATGGCAAGTGAAGAAAATATAGCTGCCGATAGAAATAATATGATTGAAGTTTTGAACCGATGGAAGCTTAAACAGAAATCAGATAAGCCAATGCTTACATTAATATCTGTAAGTGGGGGTGGCCATCGCAGTGCAACTTTTACAATGAGTATTCTTCAGCAATTGGACAGCATCACAAATGGCGATCTGATGAAAAACACTTTTTTGTTTACCGGAGCATCCGGCGGAATGATTGGTGCCACCTATTTTCGTGAATTGTATTTGAGAAAACAAAAAGGTGAAAATATAAAATTGCAGGACAAAAAATATATTGATGATATTTCCGGCGATTTACTGAATCCGCTTTTTTCTTCTTTTGTAGCCAGAGATTTGATTTCTCCTGCTCAAAAATTTCATGTGGGTACATATAGTTATGTAAAAGACCGCGGTTATGCTTTTGAAGAAAAGCTAAATGATAATACACATGGATTTTTTAATAAACAAATTAAAGATTATATAACTGATGAAACTGCTGCGAATATTCCACTTATCTTTTTTAGTTCGGTAGTAACCAGAGATGCAAAAAAAATGATCATCAGTACGCAGCCTGTTCGGTTTATGATGCAGCGAATGCAGGATTCCTCCCGACTTCCTGCAACAGATCCGGATGCAATTGATTTCGTTTCTTTTTTTGAAAAACAAAACCCTTTTAATCTTCGTTTATTGACTGCACTACGTATGAATGCAACTTTCCCTATTGTTTTGCCAAATGTATGGTTGCCCTCAAACCCGGTTATAGATGTAATGGATGCAGGACTGCGTGATAATTATGGTGTGGAAACGGCATTACGGTTTCTTGAAAATTTTGATGCATGGATTGAAGAAAACACTTCTGGTGTTTTAATGATTCAGATCCGGGACCGGGATGCCGGTGGTTGGGAACAACCCTACATTTCAGATGATATCAGCGATCACCTCACCAGGCCTTTTCTTTTGTTGCAGCATAATTGGTATAAAATGATGGAGTATGATCAAAACAATCTATTGACTTATTATTCCGAAAATAAAAAACATAATATTTATAAAATTAATTTTCAATATGCATCTGCTCATGAAGAAGGTAAAGCTGCATTGAATTTCCACCTAACTCAACGGGAGCGGAATGATATTCTAAGATCAGTGAATTCGGATTTTAATAAAAAAAGTTTTAGCCGCTACAATGAAATTATCTTTAAGCCTAAAGATTCAACTATTAAGGTTGAATAAGCCGGAAACATTTTTTCCTAACCTCTATTTCCAACTCTAAGGCAGATTCTGAAGGCTCTCCATCAATATGGAGTGGTGCAAGTGAGCGGTTAATGATAAGTATTTTTTCTGTTTGAAAATATATTACCGCTTTTTTATCCTGAATAAGTGATGAAGTTTGAATTTTATTCCAGCCAGCAAGTTGTTTTAAGGTTTGCAATATAAAGCTCAGTTTGTTTTGATTCGTTATAATTACCACATCCAATAAACCATCGGAAAGGCTTGCTTTGGGTGCAATCGTGAAATTATTTCCAAACTGGTTGCTATTTGCAATACTGATAAAATAAGCATCAGTTTTAAATTTTATTTCACCCATATTTATTTCAAATTGATACGGTTTCATTGAAAAAAAATTTTTCATCGAAAGTTTGATGTAGGTAAGCAAGCCTCGTTTAGGTTCATCCGTAAAATCATGCGCTACTTTTGCATCGAAACCCAGGCCGCAAAGCATACAGGCAAAATTTTTATTAATATAAAACCCGTCCGTATCTACCGAATGTCCTTTAAAAATTATTTCAAGTGCTTTATCAATTTGCTTCGGAATTTTTGCTGTGTATGCCAATCCATTTCCCGAACCGCATGGAATGATTCCGAAGTTCACATTACAATTCATTAAGCTTCCAACCACCTGGCTTACGGTACCATCGCCACCAGCTATAATCACATCAGTTATTTTTTGCTCATTAATAATTGAATGGAGAAAAACATAATCGCCGCTTGAAACGGATGGAAAAATTTGAAATAGAAAGCCAGCCTGTTTCGTTTTTTCTTCGATGAACTGTTGAATACCTTTTTTGGTACGGGTGCCGGAGATAGGGTTGATGATATAGATGAAGTGGCGGGGCATGAGCAAATGTAGGGAGGGAAAATCAATGGGGGGTTACGAACCTATAAATTCTGATGTTGCTATATCAAAGTTTTTGGAATATTTTATGAGTAAAAGTAACTATTTCATTTCTCCATTTTTTTGTTGCAAATATATTTGGTACTATTATTATACTTTTAAATCTTTTTGCAAAGGATTATCTGCATCTTGTCAAAATTCATTTTTTAAATCCAGGTCAATCATCATCTTCGCATTAAGACCTTGAAATTTTAAACGGGCTTGAGAATTAAAACAAAAAAACTACAAATATGATACGAGTTTGTTATTCAGGAATTTTAGCATTTCTGCTGATTTATCCGGCAAGTTGCAATGGACAGAGTAACAGACAGAATAATGAAAGTTCTCCGGATATAATGCAAAAGAACATCTCTTCGAGAGATACAAGTCCGGGCTGGATTCAGAAGGGGCAAAAAATACTACTTACAGGCATTGTAACTCAGCAAGACGGAATGACTCCTGCACCTGATGTAGTGATTTATTATTATCATACAAATACGGAAGGAAAATATTTACATAAGCCAGAAGAAAAACAAAGCATGCCGCCAAATGAATTGGGGCAAACTCACGGGTATATCCGGGGTTGGGTTAAAACGGATTCAAGTGGTAAGTATTCCATTTATACTGTTAGGCCGGGAACTTACCCAACAAGAGATGAACCGGCTCATATTCATTTAACCATTAAAGAACCCAATACTATAAAGGAGTATTACATTGATGATTTTGTTTTTGACGATGATAAATTATTAACCACAGCCAAAAGAAAGAAAATGGAAAACCGGGGCGGTAGTGGTGTTTTAAGATTGGTGCAGAAAGATGAACTACAAATTGGAGAAAGAAATATAATTCTTGGCCTGAACATTCCTGACTATCCCGGAAAGAAAACCCGTGAGATAAATTCAGGGAAAAATATCGGAGAAGATATTATTTCCTTTATCCCATTTCATGCCTGGGGACCAGATAAAGGAACGAGGACCTGTCCAATCTGCAAATATGGCTGGTACCATGGCATACTCTATTTCGTTGGTAACAATCCTGATTGGAATGAGATACGACAATGGTTGGTTTTTTTGGAAAAGGAATGTATAAAAAGAGAAAAATTTTTAAAAGCCTACTTTATTTATGGCAATGAAACCGGATATAATAAATCAGAGAGGGAAAGATTGTTGGAAAAAATTGGTAAAGAATTACAATTAAAAAAAATTGCACTGACTTATGTTCCTTCATTTTCAGATTCGGAGTCTGAAATTGATGCAAATAAGATTAATCAGGAAACAGAAAATACTTTATTGATTTATAAGCGGAGTAATGTAATTGGTAAATACATCAATTTGAAACCTGAAAAGGAAAATTTTAAATTAATTTCTTCAATTTTGGATCAATCAATAAACGAGTATTTTAATTTATCTAAACCAAAACAGAAATAAAAAATAATCCGATGTTGAATTAATTTATTTAAACACCGTTCACCATTTTAATAACGCACTTGCCCAGGTAAACCCGCTGCCAAATGCAGCAAGACAAACTAAATCTCCTTCTTTTATTTTTCCCATTTCATAAGCTTCACATAATGCTATAGGAATAGATGCGGCTGTTGTATTGCCGTATTTCTGAATATTATTATATACCTGATCGTCATTCAGTCTTAATTTTCTTTGTACAAATTGTGAAATGCGAAGATTGGCCTGGTGAGGAATCAGAAGATTGAGATCAGAAGTCTGAAAATTATTTTTATTCAGAGCTTCCAGAATAACTTCCGGAAATTTTTCTACTGCAACTTTGAAAACGGCAGGTCCATCCATATTTGGAAAATTCTGAGCATTATCAATCATTTCGTGACTCATAAACATTTCACCTATTTCAGCATCTTTAAAGTCCGCAAGCTTTTTATCTTTCACCCAATGATTAGCATGTGTGCCCGGGTTATACATGGCAAGTATCTCTGCATTATTTCCATCGCTATGTAAATGTGTACTTAATATTCCTCTATTATCGTCTTCAGTTGGTTGCAATACAACAGCACCTGCACCATCACCAAAAATTACGGATATATTTCTTCCTCTTGTACTAAAGTCAAGACCAAAAGAATGTTTTTCGCTGGCCACCACAAGTATATTTTTATACATACCGGATTTTATAAATTGATCGGCCACACTCAATGCATAAACGAAACCTGAACACTGATTGCGTACATCCAATGCACCAATCTCTTTCATTTGCATGGCTCTTTGCAGCAGCACGCCACAACCCGGAAAATAATAATCAGGACAAATGGTTGCAAAAACAATAAAATCAATATCTGAATTTTTAAGACCGGCCCTTTCAATCGCAATCTTTGCAGCTTCTACTCCCATTGTAGTTGTCGTTTCTCCGGTCCGGTCAGCGTACCTCCTTTCTTTAATTCCTGTTCTTTCCTGTATCCATGCATCATCAGTATCCATATATTTTTTCAAGTCATCATTAGTAAAAACAGTTGAAGGAACATACATTCCTATTCCGGCAATTTTTGATCGTATCATCTGGCAAGCAATTTTGAAAAAGAAAGATAGGAAAACTGGGGGAAATGAAATCGTTTCATCCTGAACGAGGGTTTTAATATTGCTTAAAGAATAATTATTTACATTCGGATTCTAAACACTGCTTATGAAACAACGATTCACTGCTCTTGATGTATTTCGGGGAATGACAGTATGTTTTATGATTATTGTAAACACTCCCGGAAACGGAGCAACAAGTTATGCTCCACTCAATCATGCAAACTGGCATGGGTTTACACCTACAGATCTTGTATTTCCTTCTTTCATGTTTGCTGTGGGCAATGCTATGAGTTTTGTAATGAAGAAATGGGAAACGATGAGTAATGCAGCTGTACTTTCAAAAATTTTCAAGAGAACATTTATCATTTTCCTGCTAGGTTACCTGATGTATTGGTTCCCTTTTGTGCATTGGAATGAAAGTGGTGAACTGGTTGGTAATCCAATAAGCGATACAAGAATATTTGGAGTACTGCAACGTATAGCTATCGGTTATTGTGTTGCATCGCTTATGATTTACTATTTAAAGTTAAATACTGTAATCCGTTTGTCGCTGGCGTTTTTATTT
>JANPEU010000508.1:0-3224 GCA_031423175.1 Bacteroidota bacterium | reverse complement strand
GTTTTACCAAAGCAAATCAGGCATTTTTTGATTTAATTACTTTGGGTAAAAGTTTAGAACAAAATATTTTAAACGATAAAAAAAGCTTCTCTTTTCAATATATCGATTGGAAAAATATAGAAAATAATAGCTTTCATGTTACCGAAGAATACCGTGTAATGAGAAGCACCAGCAAAGAACATTACATCCCCGATTTGGTTTTATTTGTAAATGGCATTCCCTTGTGTGTAATTGAGTGCAAGCGGCCTGATATGAAAGAGCCGCTGAGCCAGGCAATAAGCCAGCACCTGAGAAGCCAGCAGGATGATGGCATCCGCAGCTTATATGTATATGCACAGATGGTATTGAGTATTGCAACCGACACGGCTAAATATGCCACCAACGGAACGACAGAAGAGTTTTGGGCAATATGGGATGAGAAATTTGAAAATAAAGCCAGTGAGCAGGAATACCAAGCAATTTTACAGGAACTAAAAAACAAACCGCTGGCTGCTGCTCAGAAAAATAAATTATTTGCAGACCGCTTTCGCTATGTACGTTCACACTTTGATGCATTGGAAAGCGAAAACATTGAGCCAACGAAACAAGACGAATATCTTTATTCATTATGCCGGCCTGAACGGCTGATGGATTTAATTTTCAATTTCATTTTATTTGACAATGGAGAAAAGAAGATTGCCCGTTACCAGCAATACTTTGTTATCAAAAAAACGATGAAACGGATTCTCTCTCCCCTCTCCTTTGGAGAGGGGTCGGGGGTGAGGTCAAGGAGGCTTGGCGGTGTGGTTTGGCACACACAAGGAAGTGGCAAATCGCTGACAATGGTAATGCTGGCTCAGGCCATTGCATTATCGAAGACTCCGACACTTTCGGAGGAAAAGCAAATTCGTAATCCTAAAATAATTTTAGTAACCGACCGTATTGATTTAGACGACCAGATAACGGGAACATTTCGTAAGTGCGGAATGTTTGTGGAAAATGCCACCACCGGCCAGCGATTGGTTGAATTGCTGGAAAGTAAAAGTGATGCTGTAGTTACTACCGTCATCAATAAATTTGAAGCAGCAGTAAAAAAAATTACAAAGCCATTGGAAAGTCATGACATTTTTGTTTTAGTGGATGAAGGACACCGTACACAGCATGGTACTTTTAATATTGAAATGCAAAAGACATTACCCAATGCCTGTTTTATTGCTTTTACCGGAACGCCACTTTTTAAGAAAGACAAAAGCACCGCAGCGAAGTTTGGCGGAATGATAGATGCTTACACCGTTGACCAGGCTGTGAAAGACAAAGCCGTTGTGCCATTGTTATATGAAGGAAGATTTGCAAAACAAACGGTGCATGAAAAACCAATAGATGAATTTTTCAGTAATATTTCTGAGCCGTTAACTGACTATCAGAAAGCCGATTTAAAAAAGAAATTTTCAAGAGCCGACCAACTGAATACTGCTGAGCAGAAAATATATGCCATCAGTTGGGACATCAGTTACCATTACCGTGATAATTTTCAGGGCAGAACGCCATTTAAAGGGCAGTTGGTTACACAGAGTAAAGATGCAGCCATCAAATACAAACTATTTTTAGATGAAATAGGAATTGTTAGCAATGAACTGTTGATTTCGCCACCCGATGAACGGGAAGGAGAAGACAGTGCTTACGCAGAATCAACCGACAGAGTAAAACAGTTTTGGAAAAAGATGATGGCGGAACATGGTACAGCCAAAAAATATCAGAACAACATTATCAATCGTTTTAAAAAATCAGACAAGCCTGAAATAATTATTGTGGTGGATAAACTGCTGACAGGTTTTGACGAACCGAAAAACACAGTTCTCTACCTGACAAGGAATTTACAAGGGCATACTTTGTTACAAGCCATAGCAAGGGTTAACCGTGTTTTTCCTGACAAAGATTACGGGTACATTATTGACTATTACGGAGTGATTGAAAAATTAGATGAAGCTTTGGAAATGTATTCATCGTTTGAAGATTTTGATAATGATGATTTATTGGGAACATTGACAAATATCAATGATGAAATAAAAAAACTGCCACAGAAACATTCAGAGTTGTGGGATATTTTTAAAACCATTTCAAACAAAAGAGATGCGGAAGCCTATCAGTTATTATTGAAAGATGAAGCAGTAAGAGTTGTATTTTACGACAAACTTGCAGCGTTTGCAAAAATTTTAAAGCTGGCATTTTCTTCAATTGACTTTCACAAAGACACAAATGAAAAAACCATTCAGCGTTACAAAGATGACCTTTCTTTTTTCCTCCGTCTTCGGTCTTCCGTCCTCCAGCGGTATTCCGATGTGATTGATTACAAACAATACGAAGGGCAAATTCAAAAACTGATTGATACGCATATTCAAACCGAAGGAGTTGAAACAATTACAGAGTTGGTTAACATTTTTGACAAAGAGAAGTTTCAACAGGAAGTAGAAAATACTACTGGCAAAGCGGCAAAAGCCGATAAGATTGCCAGCCGTACAGCAAAGCACATTACAGAAAAAATGGAGGAAGACCCAGCCTTTTACAAAAAGTTTTCTCAAATGCTGAAAGAAGCCATTGCCGATTATGAAACGCAAAGAATTAATGAAGCACAATATTTAAGTAAAGTGAAAGATATTATGAGTGCTGTTTTGTCACACACCGATTCAGACATTCCTGCATCCCTTCAAAACGCAGATGTGGCAAAAGCATTTTACGGAATCACCAATGAAGAATTGCAAAGCAAATTCAGCGATGCAGAAACACGAAAACAAATTTCGGCAAACACCGCATTAGCAATAGATGAAATCATTCAGAAACTTATAAAGGTGAATTGGCAGAACGAAGTTGACGTTCCTAAAAAAATGATTCATCAAATAGGGGATTTTTTAATTGACGAAGTAAGAGACAAATATAATATTGAAATCAGCTTTGAAGAAATTGACAAGCTTGCTGAAAGTTGTGTGAATGTTGCTAAAATCCGTTACAAGAAATGACACACGATATTCAATTCGGCAGCAGACAAATTAATTTTCGGTTAGAGTATTCCAACAGAAAATCTCTGGGCATTTCAGTTACACCTGAATTGCTTGTTCTGGTAAAAGCACCTGCCGACACTACACTTGAAAAAGTAAAAGAGAAAATCAGAAAAAAAGCACCTTGGATAATCCGGCAGCAAAGTTTTTTTCTTTCGTTTCATCCAAAGACACCTGCCCGAAGATTTATTG
>JANPEU010000507.1:0-2194 GCA_031423175.1 Bacteroidota bacterium | reverse complement strand
GAAATAAACTGGCAGAAGAAAACCGTAAGCTGGATTCGAAAAAGAATGAACATGATTTGCTGAAAAGCATGATTGATTCGATGGAAGGCTATCCGGATAGCGTAAAATTTTTGCATAACAACAATAACTGGAATTATCATTCACCGATACTCTCGGATATTCTTTATGTAAAAGAAGAATACAGAACTGCTTTGGAAAATGTATTAGAGCCGTACCTGAATTATTATGTGGTGGAAAATCTGCAGTCGGGTTTGCAAGCGGTGCATTTATTGGATGAGCATAAAAAAGGAAAAGCTAACTTCTTTTTGCTGGATAAATTGAACACGAATGACACGAATGATGCGAATGAACACCAATTAGAAGGCGGTATTCCTGCATTAAGCGTTGTGGAGGTGGATGAAAAATACAGGAAACTTGCTGAGCATTTGCTGAGCAATGTATTTATTGCCGATAATGAAGATGCTTTGCAAAACAGTAATGGCTTTGTGGTAATTGAAAAAAACGGTAGGTATGTAAAAGGGAAATATTCACTTACGGGTGGAAGTGTTGGTCTCTTTGAAGGGAATAAAATAGGCCGTGTAAAAAATCTGGAAAAATTACAGGAAGAAATAAGTGTTCAGGATGCTGTAGTAGAATTGTTACGTGCCGATATTCAGGCACGCCATAATGAAGTAATTGCATTTAATGAAGACCTGAGGGAGTCTGCAATCCGTGATACCGAACAGGAAATTTCCACACTTACCAACCAGGTATTTGCCTTGCAGAATAAATTAGAGAATTTACATGCTTCGCAAAACAGCAGCCAGCATAAGGTGGAAGAATTGGGTTTGCAAATGCAACAAACAAACAGTTCAGTGGAAGGAGTAAGAAATGAGTTAGCCATTTTTTTACAGCAATTACAAATAATTGCAGTTCAATTTTCTGATGCAGAAGAAACTTTTAAATCTGCCGAAGCAGATTATAATACCGCAAATGCGGCTTATAATGAATCGAATTTAACGGCTACAAAACAACAAAGCAAAATCAGTTCGCTGAAACAAGAACTGGAATTTAAAAATAATCAGTTACAGGATTTAAACAGGCAGATTGAATCAAATACGGAGCAGCTCACAGAAACTTCACAAAACATCAATCAATCTGAAGAAGAATTTAAATCATTGGAAGAAAGTTTACATCAACTGATGCATGGAAAAGAAGATGAAGAAAAGAAACTGAATGAAGCCGATCAGGCTTATTATAATTTCCGAAATGAACTGAATGAAAAGGAAAGCCAGCTTCGTCATAAACTAAAAGAAAAAGAGCAGACAGAACATTTGTTGGGCGAAATAAAAGATAAACTCAATGATTTGAAACTTCAGTTAGCAGGTATGAAAGAAAGAATGCTTGTGGAGTTTAGAATAAATATTGAAGACGTATTGGGCGATGCAAGAACCGGCGATACACCCGTTGAAGAATTGCAGGAGAAAAGCGACCGGATGAAAAAAAGGCTGGAGAACCTGGGCGAAGTAAACCCGACTGCAATAGAAGCCTATACCGAAATGAAGAAGCGTTATGATTTTATTGTAGAGCAACGGAATGATTTGGTGACAGCAAAAGAAAGTTTACTTAAAACGATTGAAGAAGTAGAGTTAACCGCCAATCAAAAATTTTTAGAAACATTCAATACCGTACGGGGTCATTTTCAAAAAGTATTTCAAACATTGTTTACAGAAGATGATCAGTGTGATTTGGTTTTGGAAAATCCGGATAACCTGGCTGAAACGGGAATCGATGTAATTGCAAAACCAAAAGGTAAAAGACCAACATCATTAACGCAGCTAAGCGGTGGTGAAAGAACTTTAACAGCAACTGCATTACTCTTTGCAATCTATTTAATCAAGCCAGCACCATTCTGTATTTTAGATGAGGTGGATGCACCGTTGGATGATGCAAACGTGGGCAAGTTTACCAATATGATTCGCCAGTTTAGTGATAACTCACAGTTCATCGTTGTTACCCACAATAAAATGACGATGAGTACCGTGGATGTAATATATGGAGTAACAATGCAGGAGCCGGGTGTGAGTAAGCTGGTGCCGGTGGATTTTAGAAGTTTGGAAAACTAGTATTTAGTATTCAGTACTTAGTATTGAGATTTGGGACAGTATAATAATAGAAGTTTTTAATATAAGTCTGATTTCGTTTTGCGGGTCAG
>JANPEU010000506.1:0-1978 GCA_031423175.1 Bacteroidota bacterium | reverse complement strand
TCCAATACTATTTGTTCCAAGATCGAGACCAAGAATTTTTTTCATAATCAGTTTGGTAAATGGTGAAATAATTTTTTTGTTAAAACATTTAATAGCGTTACTTTGCTACTGAAAGCAAATCACAATAAGGATTATTCCGTTGTGAAATTTATTCAATCCCGCCTGATGGCGGGATTGTTATTTCAATAACTTCTTCCTGACAAGAAAAATTATCAAAATAATTGCATCTCCCTTTAAATGGATAGAATCTTAGGATTTTAAATATTGGTTCTGAAATTTTATTTCTACAAGCCTCCAATGCATCCCGCATCTCATCTATTCCGGAGTAAATAAGCATACTGGTAAGGGTTAGTGGTTTCATAAATCTACCGAGATAATTTTGATTTGACAAAAAATGTTCTGCCCAATATTAAATTATTTATACCGCCAATTAAAACTGCCTGCGGTTCTATGAAATGCCTTGTAGGCGACTGTTATAGTCCCTGGGTTTAATCCTATAAAGAGCCCTGCATCCTTTAGACTTGAAAATGTTTGAACATGTTTCCCTTCAACTGTATATTGTTTTACTTTTTTATAATGGCTGGCTGCCGCCGCAGTTTTCCCCATTTATAATTGGATAAATCAATAAAGGGTTTACCTCTGCCATTTTTCCAAACAAATCCTTTTATGGTTTTGTAATGACCTTTAACTGCAAGGCATATTTTTCCTGAGCTTACACCTACAGCTTCACAGGCATCTTTTTGAGAAGGGTAACTTGCAACTCTTTTTCCATTAAGATCATATTGAGTAACGGGGTGTCCGAATTTTTTACGACTTGTTTTTCGTTTGTTCTCCCAAAAAGTTTTCATATCAATTTTCGATTCTTTGCCCCATCTCCATATAAATCCTCCGGCTTTAACTCCTTTGCCAGAAGCAGTCTTTCCAATGATATTGGCATGTGCTCCAGTTGCTATTTGTGCGGCAACCATATTCGCAAAAGTTTTTATTTTTTTTCCTTGCAGCGTATATTGAGTTACCTGTTTACTTATTCTTTCGCCACGCCTTTTGGATTGGGCAGCTCTAAATTCTTTTGAGTAATCTAAAAAACGACTTCTGAACCGTTCTCGTTTTATTATCAGTCTTTGCTTCTCTGACACTGTTGCCAACTGCAGATTAGAAGGACGGATATTAAAATTGTTTAAATCCTTACAAAGCACCAATAAGCCGTGGTCGTCTGTATCAAAATGCCCGACAAAACAGTAATGTACCAGGCGTGCTATAGTGAAGGCATATATTTTTCTTTCGAGGGTAAGATTGATGACCAGGCATAGGGTGTAATCCTTTTTGTATTTGTTCGGATTTTTTGATATACGTTGTTTCATAATTTGCTCTGTCCTTATATGAATAGCTCCATTACGATATTGAGTTTCATATTCTAACCGTTTTACCCTTCCAAAATTTGAAACACAAAAATACCCATCCAGCCCCGGCACATCCTCCCACACTTCACCCTTCATATCTGTTAATGAAAGATTTTGATATGGATATTCCTTCTTCATTTAGAGGGCCATTATTTTAAAAATTAATAATTTTCAATTGAAATGTCATAGCCATTTTGGTTTTTAATATTCTAAAACCCCGGCTTCCCGTTAAAATTATGAGCAATTTCTATTTCCCCATTTAAAAAATATTCTTTTATTTTTGCAGTATCAATTAAGTGCAACGCTTCGCAGTCATTCTGACGGGGCGTTGTTATTTTTTTCTTTTACCCGAAAAATAGAATGTTATGAGTGAACTACAATATGTGAAAAAGGAAACCCTGGAGCAAATGAAAATTGATTTGCAGCGGATGAAAGGCGTGGATCGGCCAGCAGCGTCCAGAGCTATTGCCGAGGCAAGAGAAAAAGGCGACCTGAAGGAAAATGCAGAGTATGATGCGGCAAAAGAAGCACAGGGAATTTTGGAAGCAAGGATTGCAGCCATGGAAGGCTCAATGTCA
>JANPEU010000505.1:0-12421 GCA_031423175.1 Bacteroidota bacterium | reverse complement strand
TGCCCGGATCCATACCAAACTATTAAACCAATTGCTAATGCAGAAACGATCTCTACTACAGGAAAAAAAACTGAGTAAGCAAAAATGGCTTTGATGTTTGCATTGCGGTGTTCCTTATTTATCGATCTGAATTTTTCAAATTCTTTTTTCTCAGCCGCAAAAGCCTGCACTACCTGCATGCCGGTAAGATGTTCCTGTACAAATGCATTGAGATTGGCAACGGCATTTCTTACTTTATGAAAAGACTGGTTTACGCTTTCTTTAAAATAGTAAGTGGCAATGATGATAATTGGAAAAGGTATCAATGCTATCAACGTAAGTTGCCAGTCTGTAATAAACATATATATCAAAACAGCAATGATAGAAAGCAGATCGGCAATAATTGGAACAAGCCCATCTGAAAAAATATCATTAATAGATTCAATATCATTTACAGTTCTTGTAGTAAGTGTTCCGATTGGCGTGGTATCGAACTGGCGAAGATTGAGGTTTAATATTTTTTTATAAACGGCTACACGAATATCCTTGACAACAGTTTGTCCAAGCCATGCTGTGATGAAGGAAAATAAAAACCGGAGTGCAGTCTCAACCAGTATAATTCCAATTTGCCAGATGGTAATAAGAATAATCATATACTCTACTTTATCAGCAATATGCGTATTCACTGTTATCTGAATCAACAATGGACGGATGGGAGTAACAATTGCAAGAATTACGGCAAGGGCAACAGACCAGTAAAATTTTTTCTTATATGGAGTGGCATAAGAAAAAATACGGCGGAGCAAACTGAAATCAAATAATTTTTTCTTTGGTGAAGGCATTTAAATATTTACGGTATCAACAAATGTAAATGTTGAAAAAGAAAATCATTTACCACTTAAAGAATTAAATACAATTTTTGGATCTGCGTGTTTTGCTTCAGAAATTTTATACGCCTTAATATATATAGCACCCAAATTTTTATACGGCGGTATATAATCTTCAAATCCATCCGCATTTCCGGTACGCAGTTTAAATTTTTTCCAGAAAGGCTGCCATTCAATATTTTTCCCGGACAAAAGTTCTTCAAGCAAAACATCCGTAAAGGGTTGATTGATTCTTCCTTTACCGATTTGTTTAGATGCGGTAATATGTGCCTCCCCTGATTTTGCCAATACATCATGAATCAAATGATAGCCGCCGCATGATCCGAGAAAGACAATTCTTGAAGAAGGGAACATTTGCTCGATTGTATAGGGAGCAGTATAACTATGACCCCGGTGAATTGTGATGGTTGGATTGATTTTGTTCCTTGCCAGGTAACTACATAATTCTTTTTGTGCTTTTTCATCTTCACTTGTTTCCTTTGGTAATGCCCGGTTGGCATATACTGTGATGGGTTTCCCTTTTAACGAAACCATTGTCGCCCAATAATCGTTCTGGGTTACTTTCCAGCTTTTACTGCTGAAACTATTTTTAAAACTATTATAAATCCCCATGTCAGAAGGTTCTCCATAAAAGAAAACCTGCATAATAATCCTGCCGCTGTCATTTTGCAAAGACTTATTGGTTACTTCATATACAGGAGGTATGCCCAATTCCTTTGTCAAATCAATTTTGTTTGCTGAATCGGCAGACAGAAAAAGTTTTTCAAGAATATTATAAATATACATGCCACGCTGACTTACCGGATCATTAGTTCTGAGATACCGATCCGCATTTCTTTTATAATTCAGCTTTACATTCTGCAGCATTTCATCCGCTACGGGTTTCAATGTTTCTGCAATACTTGCATAACTGTCTGCCACATCCACACCATCTTCAAGACTATCCGTCTTTTCAAGATTACTTACAAATGCCCGCATTAGAATTTTTGCATGATCAACTGATTCTGATTTTGGAAAACTGCTGAGAAAATTTCCCAACGTATTATAACCGGCCGCCATTTTAATAAACCGTCGATAGTTGTCAAACTTTAATAATTGAAGTAAAGAATCGCCCCGTTGATTTATGCGTTGCATCATCAACGGATAAACCCCTTTTGTAAAACTGGATGTATAAATAATACCATCGGTGAGTACGGCTGCATAATAAAGTTCTTGTGCATTTAGTTGCTGAATAATTCCGAAACGAACAGCAGGATTATCAACTTCATGTAGTCCGTTAATGGTATTTATAAAAACTGTTTCAGCTTTTTTTTGAAGCATTACTTTCAAATCCTTAAATCCAAAAGCTGTGTCTTTATTTACAGCCCTTGATACATAATCCATTTGTGTTTTCACCATTAGTTTATAGTAAGCAATCGAATCATCTTTCACTGCATCCAATTCTTCAAAAGTCATTTTCCCTTTTACAATATTATCCAGGAAAGGAAAATACAGACGACCGCTTTTGCTGCGGGCCATCTTTGAAATTGTTTTTACCAACGGGTCATCAATACTTCTGATTACAGCTCCTAATTTATTATTCGCTGCTGAATAATTGTAAATTTCATCCACTCTGCTATGTGCAATTGACTTAATTAAACTATCGGCAAATGCTACATCAGGATATGCAGTTAAGGTCTGAAATATTTTTTGCGGATAGAGAAAACAATATTTTTTTATCAACAGCTCTCTGCATTTAGCCAAACCCGGATTGGTTTCAAATGCAATTGTTCTTAACAGAGGAGATGCGACTTCCCAATCCAATCTATCAAAATAATTTTCTATGGAACTATTTTTTCTATTCAACTGCATACAATACTTGTATGCTTCAATTTGTGAAGGCAAACTGATAGGATTGTAACTACGATTTTTCCATCCTCTCAAAATTTCCTGTAAAAATTCTTTCATTCCGCGGATATACCGGATCTTATTACTGTGATTAAGCGTGGAGTCTTTTTCAATTTTATAAAGCAATTCCCTTATTTCCCATCGGGCAGTACGGGTAACGAGATAATTAATTTCAGCATTCTCAGAAATGTCCATAAAATAATCTGCTCTTCCATCGAACTTCAACAGATTCTTTTGTTCGGCTATTACCTGCTCATGAAAAAGAATACGTTGGTTGGGTGCCTGAAATTTTTTTAGCAGGGCTGTGTCAATAGATTGAGCTGCAATTGCAGTTGAGAGCAATAAAACAATCGGGACTAGTAATATGTATCGGTTATATGATTTCATAAGCTGGATACACAAAATTAACAAGAGCAGCCGAGAAACTCGATGTTTTCTTTATTTATCATTCAGACAGAATGAATTAGCCATTGGCGGGTTGTTGTATGTTAAAATTTCTTACCTGAGATATTTCGGGCAGTATTAAATTTCTATTAACTCTGTTTAAACAAATCCCAGAATTGCATCTGCATCAAATTAACGTTTAGGTTTGCAAAAATTACTACCGGAATGGAAAACATGGTGAGAAAAATATTGATCGCAGATGATGAACCGGATATTCTGGAAATATTAAAGTATAACCTGACTGGTGAAGGATACCAGGTAATTACAGCAAAAGATGGTGATGAAGCATTAGAAAGGGCAAAATTTTTTCATCCGGATATGATAGTGCTTGATATTATGATGCCAAAAAAAAATGGCGTGGAAGTTTGTGAAATACTGAGAAAGCAACCCGCCTTCAGGGAAACGCTGATTTTATTTTTAACAGCATTGAGCGATGATGGTACACAAGTAAAAGGTTTTGAAATGGGTGCTGATGACTATATAACTAAACCGATAAGTCCTAAAGTTTTTTTAAGCAAAGTGAATTCATTATTCCGGAGAATAAAGAAAACAGAGAGCAAGGCCATTTCTGTAAATGGTTTGGTAATAGACCCTGAGAAATTTTTAGTTGCCTATAATGGCAAAGAATATACGCTTGCAAAAAAAGAATTTGAATTGTTGTATATGCTGGCTTCCAAACCCGGCCGGGTTTTTCTGCGAAATGAAATATTAAGTCAGGTATGGGGTGCTGAAGTAATTGTTGGCGACCGTACCATTGATGTACATATTCGTAAAATAAGACAGAAGCTGGATTTGGATTGTATAACAACAGTAAAAGGTGTAGGGTATAAGTTTCAACTCTAATTACAGGTTACCAGATTTTAGTTTTTGGTTTAGCAATCCGATCGTTTGAAAAATAATACCCGAACGACCTTAGCATGTAACTACGAAGAAATAACAAGCAATCAGAATCCAGTAACTTGCAGCATGCTTTCTCCCAGGAATTTTTCACCACGTCAACTTTCATTTTTAACTGCATTAGTTATTTCTATTCCCGTTTCTGCAGGTATTTATTTTTATGAAAAAAGTTGGCAGGTAGCTATTACTTTTTTTTCCTTATTGTTATTGGGAAGTTTTGTAGTGATTTCCTATACACTTGAGCGGTTCATATACCGTAAAATAAAATTGATTTACAAATTCATTTCGCAAACAAAAGCTACCAAAAGAGAAGAAACATATTACAGATACATTTTACCAAAAAAAAGCATAGATGAAGTAAAAGCTGATGTGGAAGACTGGGCTGAACGCAGAAATGAAGAAATAGAAATGTTGAAAAAGAATGAACAATACCGAAAGGAATTTCTACAAAATCTTTCTCATGAATTTAAAACGCCGGTATTTGCCATACAGGGATTTGTTGAAACACTGCTGGACGGTGCTATGAACAATCCTGAAATCAATAAAAAATTTCTAGAGAAAACTTCACGCAATGTGGAGCGACTCACCAACCTGATTAATGACCTGGATGAAATTTCAAAATTAGAAATGGGTGAATTGGTTTTGTATAAACAAAATTTTATTATGCAGGATTTAATACGTGAAGTATTTGATGCTGCTTCTATACGAAGCGAAAAACAGAATATGAATGCGATCATTAAAAAAGGATGTGAAGCGCCGCTATCTGTTTTTGCCGATAAAGAAAAAATAAGGCAGGTGCTTACAAACTTAATTGAAAACTCGATTAAGTACGGAAAGCTGAATGGAAATATAACTGCCAGTATTTATAAAACGGATGACAAAAGAATTTTGATTGAAATAAGTGATGATGGTTTTGGAATTTCAGAAAGTGACTTGTCAAGAATTTTTGAACGTTTTTACCGCACCGATGAGGGAAGAAGTCGTGATGTAAGCGGCAGTGGATTGGGATTATCTATTTGCAAACATATCATTGAGGCTCATTATCAATCTATACATGCCAGAAGTACCGAAGCTGTGGGAACTACAATTGGTTTTACATTGGAAGCAAGAAAAGATTTATAATATGCTTTTGAAATTTCCCTGAGTTAATTAATCAGCCGGTTTCCCCATTTCCGGTAACAACGGTTTCAGGCATTACCAGGTCTGTTTTTTTCTCAATTTTCTTTTTTAGAAGTGCTTTCTTTTCCTTCTTTCCCGTATCGTTCTTAGCAGATTTCTTTTCTATTTTCTTAGTTTCTTTTTCTATTTTCTCTTGTTCCTTTTTAGTGGCATTCGCAATATCATTTGCAAACAGCTTCGCTGTTTTTTTCAGGTGCTTTGTAAATTTTTTTTCTCCAACCAGGGTATGATATTCAGATAAAGCCGCATCGAGTCGGGTAAATATGCTTATTTCTATTACTTTTTTAGACTGCTCTTTTTTACTCTTTTTCGTCATGATTTATAATTTAGGGATAACGAATATAATAGCTGTTTCCGGATTTCAATGTTAAGTTTTCAGCGAAAAATACTACTGTAAGGCTAAAGCACTGGCTATTTTATGATTAGCCTCAAATTTTTCCCCCAGCAATGCCGCAATTGTTTGTGCCAATTGTTTTTGATAAATCTGCTGATTCTCTTTTATTTCGCCGAATGGCTGGATACCCGGACCGATTAAGGCAAGCCATGTCTGCGAAGAACCTCCGGTAAAAAACCCGTGTTTACCCCAATTAGCAGCTCTTTTTCCCCGCCCATGATCGGTGGTAATTATAAAAGTAGTATTGTCTTTGTACCCCGGAGTTGTCTGCACCCAATGCCAGAGTTCGGTTATCATTTTATCAATATTATTTGCCTGCTGCAAATATAAATCGTAGCGTTCATGGTGCGCAAACTCATCCGTTTCGCCCAAACCGAGATATAAAACTTTTGGTTTATTCTTTTTCAAATATTCTTTTGCTGTTTCAAATGTAAGTGCATCGTGTCTTGTTGCCTCTTTCTTATTTATTGCTTCATCCTGTACTTTATTTATTAAAAGTTGTGTGCTGGAGAAATTATCGTCTTTTATATTTTCGTAACCGGCGTTTACGGCTAACCCATTTCTTTGTTCATTTAAAATATAAGGAAACACATCCCATGAGGTAAACGCAACTACTTTTCCCTTGTATGGTTCTTTGTTATTCAGAAATTCCAGCACATTCAAATTTGCATTATTAATTTTTTGGTTCGATGAAACTGTTCTGTCATCAGTACCAGTAAAAATTTCATTGTAGCCGGGATAAGAGATAGACCAAACATTAGAAACATTTACTTTATTATCATAGTTTCTGTTTCCAAACAGCTGACCTTTTTTGAATAATACATTCCAGAAAAAAGGCATCAATTTTTTTCTTCTTTCTTCCAGGCTGTTTTCCCAATACATCAGTTTCAATGTACCGGTATCTGGTGTGTATTTTTCATTATTAATAAGTGCTGAATCGGCTCCATTGAAAATTTCCTGCCACCGGAAACCATCGGTGGTTATGATGAATACATTTCCTGCAGCAGGAATGCGGCTGAAATTCTCTTCTGTTATTGAAGCCTTTTCCTGCAGAGCGGTATTGTTCACCGTCGTCAGCAGGAATACGCTGACTAAAAGATTTTTCATTGTGTATCGGGTTACACAAAAGAAATACTTCTGTGTAAAGAAGCTATTACCCGAATATGAGTTGTTTGTTATTATTTTTTTTGCCATTTTCAGACAAATCAGCAGCTCATAACGATTTATTCATGTAATTATCACAATTGCATAAACTGTTTTTAATATTCAGGCTATATAAATTTTAGTTCTTTGCTAAACATCCGTAAATGGAAAGAAGAAATATAGATGCTGCAGTTATTTCGGATACGCATTTAGGCACCTACAGTAGTCATGCAAAAGAACTGGTTACTTATCTCAAAAGCATTTCGCCGCAAATATTAATTCTCAATGGCGATATTATAGATGTATGGCAATTCAGCAAGCATTATTTTCCACCTTCTCATCTTGCCGTAATAAAAGAAATACTCAACCTGCTCAGTAATGGTACCCGTGTAATATATATAACAGGCAATCACGATGAAATGCTCCGCCGCTATTCAGATTTACAAATCGGAAATTTTCAGTTAAAAGATAAATTAGTTATTGAGATTGATAATAAGATGACCTGGTTCTTTCATGGCGATGTGTTTGACAATGCAACACATGGTGCTGCAAAATTCTGGACCCGGCTGGGTAGCAATGGCTATGCGCTGTTATTAGGCGCCAACCGAATCATCAATCGTTTAATGAGAATGATGGGGAAGGAACGTGTATCGCTTTCAAAAAAAATTATGAAGCAGGTAAATAAATCTGTTTTTAAAATAAATGAATTTGAATCCCTGGTTGCAGAATTAGCCATTGAAAAGAAATATGATTATGTGGTGTGTGGTCATATTCATCAGCCCCGCAAAAAAACAGTAACTACTGATAAAGGAACCGTACTATACCTGAACAGCGGCGATTGGGTCGAGCATCTCAGTGCATTGGAGTATTATAATAATGACTGGCACATTTATGAATACGATGAACAGGAAATAAAAGCAACGGATGTAAAACATATAAAAACGGAGACAGAAGTTGTTACTGACGAAATAAATCTTTATCTCCATTCATTGAGGGTATAAAATTATTTTTTATGAAAATACTTTACGCTGTTCAGGCAACCGGTAATGGTCATATCAGCAGAGCCATGGAACTGCTTCCGCATTTACAGCAATATGGTACTGTAGATGTTTTTTTAAGCGGCAATAACAGCAACCTGCAATTAGATGCACCTATTAAATACCGGAGCAATGGACTAAGCCTTTACTATTCATGCACAGGCGGGCTTTCCTATTGGAATACGTTTAAAAAAATAGACCTGCTCCGTTTGAGAAAAGAAATAAATGATTTACCGGTAGATAAATATGATTTGGTACTGAATGATTTTGAATTCATCACAGCTGCTGCCTGCGCCAAAAAGAAAATTGCTTCGGTAAATTTCGGGCACCAGGCAAGTTTCTTATCACAAAAAACTCCAAGACCCGAAAAGAAGAATTTTTTTGGTGAATGGATACTTCATAATTATGGAAAAGCTACAAGTTATATTGGACTTCATTTTGAAAAATATGATAATTTCATTTTTACACCCGTTATAAAAAAAGAAATCCTGAATGCAGAGCCTCTTGATCAAAAACATATTACCGTTTACTTACCATCTTTTTGTGAGCCACAACTATTAAACATATTCAGCCAACTCAAAGAATTTCGTTTTGAAATATTTTGTAGCCAGACAAAAATTATAAAACGGTTTGGAAACATCAGTTTGCTGCCCGTAAATAAATGTGCGTTTAATAAAAGCTTTATTCATTGCACAGGCATCATTACCGGCGGCGGATTTGAAACGCCTGCTGAAGCACTGCACCTGAATAAAAAAATTATGGCAATTCCAATTCATGGGCAGTACGAGCAGGAATGCAATGCAGCTGCTATGAAAAAACTGGGCGTTTATGTTTTAAATAAAATTGATGCTGATTTCAATTTTCATTTTCATCAATGGATGTCAAATCCAATACCCGCAAACGTAAATTATAAAAATAGTATCCCTGAAGCATTGAATTTTCTTTTCAGCCTGTATGATAAAAAACTATTACAGGATACAGCCTCATTACAGGACACCGAAAGCAGCAGTATTAAACTCCCACGTTATTCGTTCTGACTACACCCTTAAAAAAAGACTGCCCCGAAGAATCGGGGCGGTACTTCTTACTTTCTAATACTTTACTAACACATAAGAAAAACTTACTTTCTGATTTTAAACTGAACGCAAGATGCTCCGCTACTGTTAACGGATTTTTATGAAAAGGTTACACTTATATTAATTGTGGCATCAGAGCTGTTCAGAATGCAGGCCGTAGTTTTAACTGGCTTCAATCATAGCAGCTATTTCAATTTCGACAAAATAATTTTTATTACCTCTATGTTAAGTTTTGTATTTTTAAACAACTTACCCGCCATTGAAATTACTTTTTCACATATCAGGGTTGTTTTTGGCAGCCTATTTTACACCTGTTTTTCTGCAAAGCCAGAATCTGAAAAAGGATATTTTGAATTTTGAATTTTGCGGCGATTCAATAAAACTTGATATATCGTCATCCTTTAATGTCTTTTTTCCGGAAACACTTTCAGATTCAGCCATAAAATCATTTCATAAAAAAATCAGCAGCAGCGATTATCTACCGGTAATTAATAAACTACTGACTTTTAAAGAGACCAATCATTTAAATGACTGGTTGTATTATCAACTTATAAGAAAAACAGCACAGCAGGTAAGCCCCAAAGCTGATAACTACTATCGCTATACATTGTACAAATGGTTTTTATTAAGCCGGTCAGGGTACGATGCAACACTGCGCATAGCAGACGATAAAATATTATTCTATGTACAAAGTGATGAAAACATTTATAATATCCCTTATCACATCAGTAATACCAAGCAGTATATCTGCCTTAATTACCATGACTATGGAACTATTGATTTCGAAAAAATAAAATTCAAAGAAATCGAACTTCCTGTAATGCAAACCAGCAAAGCCTTTTCATATAAAGTAACACAGATACCTGACTTTAACCCGCAGGATTATATTGAAAAAGATTTGCAGTTTACCTACAGGCACAACAACTACCAGTTTAAAGTTAAACTGAACCCGCAGATCAAAAACATGTTTACCAATTACCCGGTAATGGATTATGCTTCCTATTTCAATATACCCCTGAGCCGGGAGACTTATACCTCATTAATTCCTCTTTTAAAAAAAGAGCTGAAAAATAAATCTGTAAAAAAAGGCGTGGACTTCCTGATGCGGTTTACCCGCAGTGCTTTTGTTTTTGAAGAAGACTCGTTGATATTTGGAAAAGAAAAAAGATTTTCGCCTGAACAAACTTTGCTGTATGAACAAAGTGATTGTGAAGATCGCTCAGCATTATTTTTTTATTTAATAAAAGAAATTTACAACCTTCCCGTCATTGTCCTTTCGTTTGAAAAACATGTAACCATTGCTGTTAATTTTAAAAAATTACCTGTGGGCAAACCTATTATTTATAATGGTTCTCCCTATTACGTGTGTGAACCTACCCCCCAAAAAAAAGATTTAAAAATGGGTCAGATTTTACCGGAACTGAAGAAAGCATATTATGAGGTTGCCTATGAATACAAACCAATAGAATAGTTCTATTTGGCGGACTTTAACTCAATTGCATCTTTCTGTAGTTTATCTAACCAATTTTTTACATCCGTTTGCATGCTGGTAAAATATTTAGTCCCCCCGATAATAAAATACAAAGATTTACAACTATCTGTTCTTGAAAAATAAACCGTATGTACAGCATTTACCCCTTCATAGAAATATAATTTCCCTTCAGTGGTACAACTACTTATTGAATCAACAATATTTCCATTTACATTATCCACCAAGGGTCGGAAAGAAAGAGTGTCATACAATTTTGCCAATTTAAAAAAACGTGGGTTGCCGGGTGTATTATAATACATCAGGTAAGCACTGTCAGCATGGTATAACTGCGGGTACATTTTTCTTTTTATAGTAACTGTGCGGCAAGAAAAATATAAAACGGAAGCAAAAATAAATATGAAGAAAAAATAAACTGTTTTCATGCTATTTTTTTAAGAATATAAAATTATTAAAACAAAAACGTCCTGCATAAAGCAAGACGTTTTTATCGTTTGAGGTTTTTGATTAATAACTGTAATTCTGTGGGTCCCAATTGGTCCATGATGCTGTCCAGTTGGTAGTACCAAATGCTCCTCTATATGCTGTAGAAGAAAAGTATGCATTCATCCCTGTAAAATTTGCGCCTGTTAAAGCGGGTGAACCGGCTTTAGGTAAATAATTTGGTGTAGTTGAATAAAACGGGCTCTCTAATTGAATTGCAAGAGGATCAGTATATGTAATACAACTTTCACTTTCCGCTTTTGCCTGCATTTGAGCAGCAGATGCAATAGCTGCATTGCTTGTTTTATAAATAGCTGTACTTGCATGTACCAGGTTATTTTTAAATTCAGAAATATTATTTACATAATAATCATTCAATGACGCATCTGATTCGATAGAAAATCCACCATCAGGGTGCCCAATCAGTATAGAATTACGCAACACAAACTGTGTAGCTCTGCGCCATCTGTTTGATAAATTATGATTTAAGGCAGCGGCAGCATCATTTGGTCCGATGATTGTGAAATTACTTAACTGGGGTCTGGTTCTTGGAGTTGTACTTGTACCAGAAGCATCATTATCACACTCAATGCCATTACCAGCATCACCTGCATCTACAAAATCTGGCTTACGGCTGCTAACTGCAAACTGAATTTTACCGGTATATCCAAAGTCAAAATCAAAATCATCATCAGCAGTTGCAAAAGCAATTAAGTTTTTTGCATTTACTGTGCCGCCAAAAAATTCAAATGCATCATCATTACCAAACGATACCTGAATGTTTTCAATGATAGTACCTGAACCTACGCCACCCATTGTTAATCCATTTATTTCAGAACCAGGTTCAGCTGCTATACCTGCATATTCAATTCGTACATAACGGAGAATTCCGCTTTCATCATTGGGATCGATGCCGCCATACTTACGACCTACACCGCCTTCAATAGTTGGTGCTGGATCTAATGGGCGGTTGGTTGGTGCTTTTCCTAACAGAATAATTCCGCCCCAATCACCTGGTGTTCTTGAACCAACAGGCTTACCGCTGGTGAATACAATTGGATTATTGGCACGGCCATCGGCAATCAGTTTGGCGCCGCGTTCTATTATCAACGCACCTTTTTCAGTAATATCACTTTGTATTATACTTCCTGCTTCGAAAGTAAGTGTTGCACCTTCTGTAACATATACATATCCTTTCAGAATATATTTTCCTTTGGCATAGAAACGGCTTGAAGTAATAATTCCACGGATAATATTGCTGGTGGAATCAACCGGAGCACTAATTACATCTCCATCTTCAAAATTTACTTTTACGCAAGATGTAGTACCGAACATACTTACCAGCACCAATGCACCTAAAATGAACTTTTTCATAAATCTTATTTTTAATTTATCTGTTTACGGTTTTAAAAAATTATTTTTTATTCTTTCCTAAAGAAAAATCATAGCTGAATCCCAGTGTAATTGTTGAACCGGGTGAATAGGTTGAGAAAATCCGGTCTGTGCCTTTTTGATAACTGCTTTTA
>JANPEU010000504.1:0-4595 GCA_031423175.1 Bacteroidota bacterium | reverse complement strand
CCCAGAGGTATCAATACCGGTATTCGTGTAGCATTTTAATTTTAAAACAATGAAAAATATTTTTATGAAAAAAATACTTTTAATACTGATAACAGGAAGTTTACTGATTTCGTCCTGTAAAAAATATTTAGATATAAACAGTGACCCCGATACTCCACAAAATCCAGATCCTACATCAGTAATGCTGGCAATGTACCCGGCAGCAGCAGATGCAGTACAATTTGATGGAATGTGGTTGGGTGCTTATTCTCAAATGTTTCATGCAAGATCATCTACAACCGCTTTAACAGATGCTTTAACTGATTTTGATAGACACGGATATAATAGTTTTACTGCTGACCGTGCAGCCAGGTATTGGAGACAGGCATATTATGGTTTGGGTAAAAATCTAGAGTATTGTATTTCTGAAGGAACAAGAAAAACACAATGGACAGTCGTAGGTGCAGCACAGGCATTGAAAGTATATATGTTTTTAAGCACTACTAATGTTCATGGTGAAATAATTTGGAATGATGCATTTAAGGAAGATTCAATTTTTTTCCGGTATGACAATCAGGATGCAGTTTATCGTGGACTCGATTCATTGAGCAGAGTTGCTATTTATAATCTTTCAAGGGGTTCAGAGGTTAATCCCGCTACTCAGCCGCTGAGCCGTGGAGATTATATATATAATGGTGATGCTGCGAAATGGACAAAATTTGTTTATGGATTGCAGGCCAGGATGTATAATGCACTTACCAGCAAACCTCAGTACATTTCTCAGTATGCTGATAGTGTTATAAAGTTTACGGGTTTATCTATGTCTTCGGGAGCCGACGATTTTTTAATACCTCATGATGCTAGCAGAAATGCGGATGCAAATATATTTGGAACATTCCGCGACAACCTCAGTACTGCTCGTCAAAGCGATTATATCGTAAGGTTATTAGATGGTAGAGTATTTACAGGTGCTTTTACAAATTTTGCAAACAGGGATCCACGCATCAGCCATATGCTTTCTGCATCTGCCGATACTTCAAATGGTAATGGTGGTTACAGAGGTTCTATTGCAGGATCTGGTGATTTGAATAATGCGAATGCAAATACAAGAATTCGTGTACCGGTACTTTGGGGCGATAGTTTAAATGCAAACCCCGGTGCTGCAAATTTTGCAGCAAGGCCAGGTAAATATTTATTTCAAAACAAAGCTGTTGTTCCGTTAATGACTTATTCAGAAGTACAATTTATGCGAGCTGAAGCTTACTTGCGTAAATCAAATGCTGTAAGTGCTTTAACAGCATATCAAAACGGAATCATTGGTCATTTTGATTTTATAAATCGAGGATCTTATCCCAGGTCAAATGTTATTTTATATAATACTGTTCCAATTTCTGCAGCACAAAGAGCTACTTATCTTGCCAGCGGAAATGTAAAGCAAACTGCCGCTACGCTGACTTTAGGCGATATTTTACAGCAAAAATTTATTGCACTCTGGGGTTGGGGTTTTGTTGAGTCTTGGGTAGATCAACGGAAAGTACATTATACAGATATTGATCCTGCTACACCAGCAATTCAAATTTATTCTGGCATGGTTGTACCAACGGTTTTATTTATTGATAATGGTCCATTACTAGTACAAAGAGTAAGACCCCGTTATAATTCGGAATATGTTTGGAATATCTACCGGCCGGCAATTACAAACCTTTCGACTTTTCATGTTATACCATGCTGGTTTAGTCAACCCTAACGAATTATAAAATAAATAAAACTCTTTATATGAAACAATCAAATCAGCTTTTTATACTCATCATAACTTCATTCTTTGTTTTATTTGCTGGCTGCGAAAAAACAAAACTCAGTCAGAAGATTGAAGTAGATCCTGCGGCAAGTGCCAGAGTTAAGTTTGGATATTTTACACCGGTGAGTTCTGTAACCAATGCTGGAGTTCAGTTAAAAGTGAATGGAATACGGGTAAGCAATCTTCTTACGTATGCTATTACATTTCCTGGCGGTGGGTTCAATCAGGGCGGGCAAACATTTGCAGATTATATTAATGTTGATGAAAATGCAACCCAACTACCGGTTACTTTAAAATTATCAATCCCTGCATTCAATACGAATACCGATTCAGTTTCATTATTTACAGGCCCTGTAAATTTAGTATCTAATTCAAAACAGACTGTAATGTTTACGGATACTTTTCCAAATATTCAGGCAACGGTTTTAAAAGATGATACACCTGATCCGGCACCTGGCGCAGCTAAGTTTAAGTTTTTTAATGGTATCCCGAATGGAGGTAACATCGATTTTTATGTAGTATCGTCAGCGGGTACTTTTCTTGCCGCATCAAATATTCCGTATAAAGGTGTTTCAGGATATTTTGAAACACCGGTATCGGGTTTAGGTAATATTACATTCAGTATGATTCGTGCAGGTATGCCAAACATTCCGGCAAACCTGATTGGCGGCGGTTCATCCACCAACCATCCTTATAATGCTACCTTACTATTGAATGGTAGAATCTATAATGTAAATGCAAGAGGCTATAACCTTGTTGCACTTACGGATGCCCGCAGACCGCTACCAACTTTAACACCGATTAAATAATTTTTGAATCTGAATAAAAAAGCTGCCGGATAAAGGCAGCTTTTTTTGTTAATTTTAGGTTTAAAAAATTATACTTTGTTAGTTCCATGATGAAGTTTATTATGTATATATTATTTCTCATGCTGTTAGGTTTAAACCTATCAGGCTTTGCCCAGGTAAATTATGAAAATCTTTTATTACGAATTGACTCTTCACTTCTAAAACAATCAGAAAATTTTCCGGAGGAATATATTATAACTGTTACCGATAAAAACGAATATCTCGCTGGCGAAACGATCTGGGCATCCTTTTTTTTAAATAATGGCATAGAAGCTTCCTTTATCAGTAAAACCGTTTATGCAGAATTGGTTGGCAACAATGGAAAAATTCTTGTAAAGAAAATGCTGCCCGTCGAAAACGGATTTGCCAATGCAGATATTTCAATACCGGGTTCCACCCCTTCAGGTTCGTATGTATTAAATGTTTATAGTAACTGGATGAAAAATTTTCCAACAAGAGTTGCACAGCAAAATATATTTATTACTGGCAGCGATTATACTGCGAAGCCATTCCGGTATTTGCTCAATGATGAAGTAGTTAATGAAATAATTGTGCAGCCAGAAGGAGGTTCTTTTATTCCAGAGGTACCGGCTAATTTTATGGTTCGTATGTCTGGCAAAAACAAATTACCCGTATCAGATACGTTTACAATTACTGAAGATGGAAAAAATATTGCCGCTGGTAGAACAATGCTTGGTCTGGCTACTGTGAATTTAGTTTTTTCGACGACCAGGAATTATATTATTCAATCCGGCGTTTTTTTACAGAAAATCACTTTCAATACATTTACGGGTGTACATCTTCAGGCAAACACATCCGGGAAAACTAAATTTTTTATTTCTATAGATAAATCAACAGGTAATTCATCCGACAAATTTTTACTACTCGGCATCCGCCATCATACTATTTGCTATCAATCCGAATTTAGTTTTTCGGATGGCGCCACTACTGCCGCTATTACCCGTGCTAAATTGCCAACTGGTATTATTGATTTTTACTTGTTTGATGAAACTGAAAATATAGTAGCATACAGAAGGGTTTATAACAATTCAAGCCCTTCAAATTTAATTACGAATAAATTATCAGATAATAAGAATCAGGTATCCTATAGCAGTTCCATCGTAAATGGTACTGTAACGGTAACGGCTGTCAATACTTCCGCCATCAGTACATTGCCTTCAGATAATTTTAATCTGATTCAAACTGAAAAACATCTGCAACATGAACAGGCATATCTATTCAAATATCCCGCTTTGGAATCCTCACTTACAGTAATTGATCAATTGCTTAGTATGCAAACTACTTCGATGCTTGGCAAAAAATTTATTTTAAGCAGTAGTCCTTTAAAGTTCATGGCAGAATCAGGGATAACCTTAAAAGGCAAAGTATCACCTTATGCGGGCAGCGGTACAGATAAAGGGTATCATGTGGAAATGTTTGTACGTGGCGAAGATTCAACAAGAATCGTTTCAAGAGCTAATGCTTTATCTAACGGAGAGTTTTCTGTTATGGATTTGGCATATAAAAAGCAGGCAACTATTTTTTTTCAGGGACACAATCCTAAAAACAATAACGAGTTGTTGAAGGTAGATTTATATCCTTCCTACTTTGATACATTAAAAACAACTTCTTTTTTACCAGTCATAAATTTCAGAAAAGAATATATTAATAAAGCTATAAGTCCTTTGCTTGCAAAAAAGATTGATAGCCTTCAGTTTTTAGATTCGCAATATAAAGTGTTGCAGGAAGTAGTGGTGGTGGGTAAAAGAAAATCCAAAACAGATTCTTTGCGGCAGGATTATCTTTCAGCAATTTTTGATGATGGCAATGCACAAACTATTATCCCGGATGGAATGCACTACGCCAGCATCTGGCATTACCTGCGTAATAGTGTTCCCGGATTAAATATTGTTGGTGATTTAATAAATCCAGATGATGTAAATTTTAACCGATATGGGTTAATGCCACGG
>JANPEU010000503.1:0-1802 GCA_031423175.1 Bacteroidota bacterium | reverse complement strand
TGGTTTCTTAATTCATGTGTACAGCACGGCTTATATGCATGAAGAGAGCAGTGATCACTTTGCCCGTTATTTTTCTTTCCTGAATCTTTTTGTTTTCTCCATGTTGCTTTTAGTGATGGGCGGAAACTATGTTGTAATGTTCATCGGTTGGGAAGGCGTGGGGCTTTGTTCTTATTTACTCATTGGTTATTGGTTTAAGAAAAAAGAATACACTAAGGCAGCAAACAAGGCTTTTATTATGAATCGGATTGGCGATCTTGGATTTTTAATTGCCATATTCTGGATTATCAGTAAAACAGGCTCTTCTTCTTTTTCAGAAGTATTTTCAAATACAGCAAAGCTTTCCGGAAATGACGCAACAATAATTACACTACTATTATTTGTTGGTGCTGCTGGTAAAAGTGCACAGATACCTTTATATACATGGCTGCCGGATGCAATGGCGGGCCCTACACCTGTATCCGCATTAATTCATGCGGCTACAATGGTTACAGCAGGTATTTATATGATTGCAAGAAGCCATGTATTGTATAATATGGCTCCAATCACTATGGAAGTAGTAGCGATAGTTGGTTTAGCAACGGCATTACTGGCAGCAACAATTGCATTATATCAAAACGATATTAAAAAAGTCCTGGCTTATTCTACAGTTAGTCAGCTAGGTTTTATGTTTCTTGCTTTGGGTGTGGGTGCTTATAGTACTGGTGTGTTTCATGTTATGACCCATGCTTTCTTTAAAGCTTTATTGTTTCTTGGCGCTGGTAGCGTAATACATGCTATGAGTGGCGAACAGGATATAACAAAGATGGGAGGGTTAAACAAAAAAATTCCACTCACATATCTTACTTTTTTAATAGGTGTATTGGCTATTGCCGGGTTTCCTTTCACATCCGGGTTTATTTCAAAAGATGAAATTTTACTTTCGGTTTATTATCATAATAAAATTTATTTCTATCTCGCAGCAGCCTGTGCTGTTCTCACTGCTCTTTATATGTTCCGTTTATTAATGCTTACTTTTTTTGGTGGATTTAGAGGTACACACGAACAGGCACATCATCTGCATGAATCGCCAAAAAGCATGACGATACCTTTAATTATACTTGCCGTATTATCAGTAGTCGCTGGCTTTGTTCAGTTGCCACATGTATTTGGTGGTCATGCTTACCTCAATGAATTTTTGTCTACTTCAACCGGAATAGCAGAACATGCAGCAGACCCGGCTCTTGCAACAAAAGAATATGCATTGCTTTTCTCAACAGTTATAGGATTAGCAATTGTATTTTTCATAACCCGTAAATTCTTTGCTGTAAAAGAATTTGATGGAACCTATAATAGCGGAATAAAGAAAGTACTGGCAAATAAATGGTATGTAGATGAGTTGTATGAAAAAATTATAATTAAGCCATTGAATATGCTTGGTAATTTTTTTAATAAATTTTTTGAAGGCTCTGTAATTGACGGAATGGTAAATGGTGTAGGCAAAGCTGTGAACTATGGCAGCCGTCAATTACGATTATTACAAAGTGGACATGTGGGGAGTTATTTACTGCTGATGGTGGTAAGTATGTTGTTGATATTTGTTTGGCAATTTTTTATTAGAAAATAAGCCACTGTCACCCAAAGGGGAACCTAGGCAGATTAATTTTTGTTTAAGGCCGATGTTTGAATAAAGTGGATAACACAACAGAGGTTCATAAGTAGTATTGAAATTTGTTCATTTAATATTTTTCCATTCTCAGTCTTTTTTTAAAAAATAAAGACTGATACAAACTAAGTTCTCCGCCAATTGGCGGAACAGGGGC
>JANPEU010000502.1:0-4319 GCA_031423175.1 Bacteroidota bacterium | reverse complement strand
CACATTGCTGGGTGCCATTGCCCGATCGGTCAACAAATATTACGCATCAAAGTGTTCATCATCACGGCCGGCTATTACTTACATCTGTTGCTCCGTTGGGTGATGGATATGAATCCGTACTATTCAAACAAGGTTATGAATTGGACAGGGAAAAAGGGATAGCAAATATGCAGATTGGAAAAATTTATAAAAACCCGCAATACAATATTGAGTTTATTGATAACAATACGCCGCATGTTGTTTTTTACCCAACTGATTTTGCTATTACGTATGCATTGTGGAGTTACGATAAAAAAGATGGTATCATTGCTTCATTGCGCAGGTCAAAATTAATGCAGGCAAATAAAAAAATAATTATTGGTGTATTGAAGAAGTTAGGAATTGCCAAAACCGTTGGAGTAAATGTGGTGGACTACTTTGATTTTTATCCCGATGGAGGGTCACTCAGGGCTATGAAGGAAAGAGTGATGTACCCCGTGGGAAGCCATGAAAATTTTGTGCATCATGTATTTTATGTTTTATATAAAACAGGATTCAACGATAAGCCTTTTTTAGATGGGTTAAAAAAAACACTGAGTAGTACAGAACTTGCAGCAATTGAAAAGCCAATGACACGATTCTTGAATAATGAAGTACTTGAAGACAGGTTTGATCCTGCGCATTTGAATATTGCTAAAATAAATTTTACAAAAGAAGAGTTGCTGAAATGCTTTGGTCAGAATGCCTGAACCTATGAAGATACTTTTCTTAACTCCCTATCCTTATAATAAAGCCCCGAGTCAACGGCTAAAGTTTGAACAGTACTATTCCTATTTTGAGAAGGAAGGATACCAGGTTCATAAGGCTGCCTTTGTAAGTAATAGTTTCTGGGTTATAATTTATAAGAAAGGACATTATTTTAAAAAAGCATTTTATTCCATTGCTGGTTATTTACGGCGTATAGGAATCCTGTTTTCTGTTCCAAAATATGATGTAGTATATATTCATCTTTGGGTTACACCTTTTGGTCCGCCAATTTTTGAATGGCTGGTAACAAAATTGGCAAAAAAAGTCATTTATGATATAGATGATCTTATCTATCTCAGTTACGAAAAAGGGCTTTTGAAATTATTAAAAGGGAAAACAAAACCGCTCTACCTTATTCGCCATGCCGATCATGTTATTACCTGCACGCCTTTTCTCGATGAATTTGTAAAAAAATATAACAGCAACACAACAGATATATCTTCTACTATCAACTCAGATACATATCAGCCGGTAAACAAATATGATAATAGTAAAAAACTTGTTATAGGTTGGAGTGGCAGCCACAGCACTTCGCGGTTTCTATATTTGCTTACTGATGTTTTAAAAGAAGTTTATCAAGAATATCCATTTAAATTACTGGTAATGGGCGATAAGAATTTCAATATAGAAGGATTGGAAACAGAAGCAGTAGAATGGACTGATGCAATTGAAATTTCAACGCTTCAAAAAATGGACATTGGATTATACCCCCTGCCACTGAATGATAAATGGGTATTGGGGAAAAGTGGATTGAAAGCATTGCAATATATGATGCTTGGTCTTCCGGTAGTGGCTACAGCTATTGGTGCAAATTTCAGAGTGATAGAAAATAATGTTTCTGGCTTTTTGGTAACTACATCCGAGGAATGGAAAGAGAAACTATTATTATTATTGAAGGACGCTGAACTGAGAAAAAAAATTGGCACTGAAGCAAGAAAAAAAGCAGAAGCTGAATTTTCAATTAAAGCGACTGCTCCCGTATACCTTTCAATTTTTAATAAAGTAGTTTCTTAACTAACGAAAATAACAAACTTGCCGGCCCTCCTAGTAAATAATAATAAAATGATTCAATATAAATTTTACGAAAGAGACAAATGTGAAATGTGCGGGACGGTAACAGAAAAAAATAAGGTTAAGGGAATAAGGCTAAATACTACACAGGGCTTCAGGCCAAAACAAAAACTTGGTATTGCTGTTTCTGTTCAGCAATGCAAACAATGCGGATTAATTTATTCCAACCCATTGCCAATCCCCAATCATATCAGCGATCATTATGAAATGCCGCCGGAATCCTATTGGAACGAATCTTATTTTCAATATGACAAGGCATATTTCTCAAATGAAATTTCTAAGTTTAAAGAACTTGTAAACTTTACACCCGGAATGAAAGCATTGGATATTGGAGCTGGAATCGGGAAGTCTATGCTTTCACTTCAGCATGCCGGCTTCGATGCTTATGGCTTTGAACCATCAGAGTCTTTTTACTCAAGAGCTATTGAGAAGATGAACGTAAGCACGGATAAGCTTAAGTTAGGAATGATTGAAGATATGGAATACGATCAGTCAAGTTTTGATTTTATTAGTTTTGGGGCAGTACTTGAGCATCTCTATCATCCTGCTGAATCTATAAGCAAAGCAATGAACTGGTTAAAACCCGGGGGATTAGTTCATTTAGAAGTTCCATCTTCAAAATACCTGATGTCAAAAGTTATAAGTTTGTTTTATACATTAAGAGGTACAAACTATACTGCTCATTTAAGCCCCATGCACCCGCCTTTTCATTTATACGAGTTTCAAATAGAATCATTTTCTGAGCTTGGTAAAAAAATTGGGTTTGAAGTAGTTTCCCATAAAATCGAAGTATGTGAAATATTAAACTTTCCGCAATTCACACATCCTTTTTTCAAAAGAATAATGAAGTCAACAAATACAGGAATGCAATTAATCGCCTGGCTGCGGAAGCTATAAAAAATATTTTGATAACACTACAAGCAAACTAACTAATGAGAGCACAATTAAAAACAAAAGATTTTGAAATACTTGACTCTATCAGGGGAATTGCTTCCCTGTATGTTGCCATTGCACATTGCAGGGGAACTTTATGGATAGGAGGCAGCCAGTATTTGAAAATGTTTCCCAGAAGTACATGGGGTGTTGGGGACTACCTGATGGTTGGAAGCAGTATGCTAACGAGACTTGCAGTTGAATTTGTTATTGTTTTTTTTGTTTTATCCGGATTCTCAATTGCACATAGTTTAACTTCCAATAAAGCTCCATTAAAATTTTACCTGCGCAGGCTAATCAGGATATATCCCTCTTATGTAGTTGCACTTATTTGGGCGGGGTTGATTTTTATAATTACCCGTTATTTGTATCCGCAATGGTATGACGGGTCATTAAAAACATTCTCTTTTGAGAGAACAATTGAAATGAATGTTTTTTTTGACAAAACAGTTATACTTAATAACCTGCTTTACAGGCCAAGCTATGGCTTTATTAATCCATTCTGGTCGCTTACTTACGAAGTGATTTTTTATTTACTTGCACCATTTATACTTCGTAAGGTAAATTTATATGCTCTTATTTCTGTTGCGCTTTTTACTGCTTTTCATATAAGCCCATCGTTTATTGAATCTTTAAAAATCCCCCTGTATATAAATGAATTTTTATTTACATATAATATCTACTTTGTTATTGGGGTAATGCTATATACCTATTTTGCCTCAGTGCAAAACCTTTTTGAAAAAGTTTCAAAAGCATTATTACTGGTCTTTTTGATTGGATGCCTGGGGGTAACTTATATGGTGAATTTTTATTTTAAAATTGAAACAGTTTTTAGCTTTTTTTCGGCCGCAATTCTTGGAGTTCTTCTAATCGTTTATTTCATAAAATACCAGGTTAAAATAGGCTGGCTGATGAGTATTGGAAAACTCAGCTATACGCTTTATATTACTCACGTTCCTTCTATTTTTCTTTATCTCGCAATCTTCTGGACGATTTCCGGTCACTCCGCACCGTATATTTTAAATTATTTTGTTTGGATGCCGGCTGTTTTATTTGTGTTGGTATTGGCATGGGTTCAATACTCGCTGGTTGAAAAAAGGACAAAGAAAATTTTAAATTTTTTACGCAAGCCGCAAAACAAAAAATTGCCAGACACGGCAGTAACATCCGGGTTATAATAATTATTTCAATTAAATGATATTACTTGGTTCGCTTTTTCGGGAAGTTGATTTTCTGGCTGCTCCTATTTGTTTTATTATACTGATGATGGTATTCTCATTGGTATTAGTAAAGTATAAGGATGACAGAACAAGAACCCTCCTTCTTCAGGCGTTTTATTTTAAAATGGCTTGTGCAATTCTTTTTACAGCATTTAGTTCATTTTATTATAGTGGCGGCGATTCTGAAATGTATTTTTTAAGCGGAATTCATCTGTATGATGCCGTGTTCGATGATCCGGATAACTTTTTCTTAATTATGATGACAAAAGTTATTAATGTGAAGACACCCTTAATGAATTATTTTATTTA
>JANPEU010000501.1:0-1602 GCA_031423175.1 Bacteroidota bacterium | reverse complement strand
ATTTTCAAGATGCATCGTAGCAAGCCGGTTATTAATGAATGCCGCATTTTTATCCATCGCTAATGAAGTGTAAGCATTTTTAAATGCATCAATACGATTAGCCGGTTCAACTACGGTTTTTAAAAAAAACAATCTGCTTTTCAATGACTCAATAAACTCCGGTTCATCTGTTGAAAGGAGTAGAGTTGCTTTTTCTAATCGCATGGCAGCTTCCTGATATTCTTTTTTTTGTTCGGTGGAGATAACTCCGTTACTGATATAGCCAGTCATGATTTTTTGTGCAAAACGGATGCTGCTTGCAGCTAATGTTGATTTCGCATCAAGTGTATGTGGGGTACCGGGGAATTTTATTTCCAACAAATCATAAATACTGTTTGCTTCATTTCTTCCGGCTTCACTATTTAATTGGATGGCATTATTGAAACGATTATACAGTTCAGTTAATGTAGTATCAATTTTTGGAGAAGAGTTAAATGCAGATTTGAAACCTGTGAACGAATTACCACCTCCTTTTCTTAACTCCATTTTTATTTTTAGAAAATTTACCAGGTAAATTGAATCTACAATACTAATCACATTTCCACTTTTATCATCGCAGCAAAAATAAGGTGACTGGGTTTTATTAAACCGTTTGCGGGCAACATCCGATACATTCTGATCAACATATGATTTTATTTCATTTAAGGTAACCTTATAGTCTTTTACATTAATGCTATCTGCCAATCCTCTTAGCCCATCTATTAAATAATAAGTGAATAAGCCATGCCCATTTCCGATAGAAGCATCTTCAAGTGATTCTTGTCCGGCACCGGTAGCCAGCATAATAATCTCGCCGGCTTTTTTTTCTGAAATTGCAGTGTTTAAAAAATTTTGACCGGCAGTGCCACCGGGTAATTCATTGCTCCGGCAGGCATCCATAATAAAAAAGACTTCAACACCTTTTGCCGTTTCGTTGGCAATTTTCTTTTTCAGATTAAATAATTGTATTGCACCACCAACCAGGTAATTATTTTTATCACCACCCGGATTGCAATCATACCCAAGGAAAAAAAACTGGTCTTCATCTATCGCATCGCCATGACCCGCCATAAAAATAAAAAGACGATCTCCTTTCCGTAATTTTTTTGCTTTTAACCATTGAAACCCTTTACTCCAGAAATTTGCATTGTCTGCATTTTCATTTAACAGCATAAAAATATTATCGTCAGATAAACGGCCACCGGCAGGAGATTTTAAATATTCTTTCATTAACTCTGCATCTTTATCGGCATATTGAAGCGGTCGGATATATTTATATTTTGAAATACCAACAAGCAATGCAAATGTTTGGGGAGATTTAATTGTTGTATCTCTTGGCTTAAGCGGTACCTGGGCAAAAGAATGTAATTGAGTTGAGGTTAATAAAAAAAATGTAAATATGCCTGAAAGAAGTTTCATAATGCAGTTTTGACTAAGAGTAAATGAGACAGGGCTTAAACTATGCTGTAAATTACTGCATTTTATTTTATGTAAAAAGTTCTTAGGTTTGGTAAATTAAGATTTAACGGAACGACACTAAGTTGGTATTGATAATTCTTTGCGAACTTAAGTATTAATATTTTG
>JANPEU010000500.1:0-1733 GCA_031423175.1 Bacteroidota bacterium | reverse complement strand
TAGGCCAACCTGAAGCCAAATAAAGTTACAAAAGTTAAGAACATATTCCTTAGCGACGTGATGTGTGCCTGCCGGTAGGCAGTTCCTCACGCATTACTTTTTATAATTTTCGGTTGCGTGGGGGGAGGCTGACCGAGAATTATTAAGCAAAGCAACAAATTAATAAAATATTTTGTCTGTTGTTTATGGAAAAATTCAAACCTATAAACAACGACCAACTTTTTTTACTTCCACCCAGTGTTGAAGATTTTATTTCCGAAAATCATTTGGCACGAGTGATAAAAGAAGTTGTAGAAACAATTGATGTAAGTTCTATTGCATCGAGGTATAGTCATCTCGGTCAAAAAAGCTATCATCCACATCTGCTGTTAAAACTTTTATTCTACGGCTATAGTATTGGCATTCGTTCCGGAAGGAAGATTGCCGCAGCTTGCGAAAGTGATACTGCTTTTATGTATTTAGCCAATATGTACCGCCCTGACTTCAGAACAATAAATGATTTCAGAAAAGATAATATTGAATTTGTTCAAACAGCTTTTGTCCACATAGTACAACTATGCAAAGGATTAGGGATGTGTAAAGCTGGCCTGCTTATAATAGACAGTACTAAATTAAAAGCCAACGCCAGCGCAGATAAGAGTAAGACCAGGGAACAATATGAGCAATGGCTGGAAAGAATTGAATCCGATGTAAAAGGCATGTTACAGGAAGCTGAACAAACAGACTTGAATGAAGACAAGCAATACGGCAATAACCGGGGAGATGAATTACCTGATGAGTTAAGAACGAAACAGAAGTTGAAAGATAAAATTCAGCAAGCGTTACAGTCAATAAAAAAAGATAAAGAACGCATCAATCTTACTGATAATGAAGCTAAGTTTATGAAAGGTAATGGCACGATTAACATACATTATAACTGTCAAACTGCTGTCACAGAAGATGGAATAATAGTGAGTGCCTATAGCACCAATCAGTGCAGCGACAGAACCCAAACAGTACAAGTAGCTGCAAAAGCAGAGAGTATCAGCGGACAAACATACACTGATGTATTAGCTGATAGCGGATATGCCTCTTATGATAACTATGAAGAGTTTGAAAAGCAAAATAAGAACATCTACATACCCGATCAGCAAATGAATATGGAAGCTGAAAAGGCACAAGACCCTTATCACAGAAACAATTTTACTTATAATGAAGAAGAAGATTTTTTTATTTGCCCTGAAAATAAAATACTGCCATTTTACAGCACCCATATTAATAAAAGAATGAAAGCGAGGAACAATGTTTATATGTGTAAAGACTGCACTGCATGTGAAAAAAAATCACTTTGTACAAAAGCAAAGTACAGGCAGGTATGCATAGAACAAAGAGAATGGATGCGGAAGAAAATACGGGACAGACTTAACAGCATTGAAGGAAAAGTTCAGTATCTCAAAAGAATGAGGATTGAATCTGTATTTGGAAATATCAAACACAACCTGAATTATGTTCATTTATATCTTAAAGGCATACAAAAAACAACAGCAGAGTGGCAATTAATTTGTATCGGACACAATCTTAAAAAAATACATCAGTTAAAAATGGCTTAACTGCCATTATATCTTTAAGAAAAAAAATGTGCTGGGATAATAAAAGCCTGATGGTATATCAAAAGTTCTAATAAAAAATATTCTCGGTCAGCCTCAAGACACGCATAGCGGCGTCGTTTGAGAATTTTTAAAGCAGTTCAAAAC
>JANPEU010000499.1:0-1727 GCA_031423175.1 Bacteroidota bacterium | reverse complement strand
CATTGCCAGTAGTCATAAATCCATCAGCCACACATTTAGCTATTTCAGTTGTAATATATGCAATACGGCCTGGCATATAACTCTGACGCATCAGGATGCGAAGCTTCAGGCTATTTGCAAATTTTATCCAATTTGTTTTATTACCATTAAATACAATATCCGCAGGATCACTACCCGGAAAAGTTGCAGCTTTCATGTCAGCAATTGCCTGATCTAATTTTGTAATTAATGACTCATAGATCGTTTTAGCATCATCATACTTGGGTGTAGAAAAAGCAGTTCCCTGTAATGCTTCTGAATAAGGTATGTTGCCATACAGATCAACTAATTTTTGATAAATGAAGCATTGCATAACTTTGGCAGGACCTGCCAAATGCGCAACTGCATCTCGGGTTGCATTGTCAATTACAAACTGAAAATCAGTTAGAATATCATATGCTCCATCAAAATTATTGAAGTTGGTGTTATTAAATGCATAGGTCTTTTCTTCACCACCACCAGTAAAACTGGTGCTATGCGAAAGTTGCCCAGTCCATGTACTTCCCAGTGAGTGAGGCCCCCCCACTTGATAACCAGTTGCAGCATTCACTGCATTTGTAAAAACCAGGTTGGCTGTAGCAGTAGATGCTTCGGGTGAATTGGGATTTTTGTTTACGTCAAGATATTTTTTACAACTTCCCAAAGCCACCATTGCGCCAAACAGTATCAGATATTTTTTCATTGTTGTTTTGTTTATAGTGTTAAACAATTTCATTTTCTTGTTTTTGTTTACTCTGAATTAAAATTTCACACTTAATGTAGCACCATACTGTCTAACAGGCGGTGTATTTAATGAATTATTAATTCCCTGTCCGTTTCCGTTTGTCTGAGAAAACTCTGGATCAGTGTACCAATTATCATCAGGTAGTAATGTAATCAGATTACGCCCAAATATTGAAAGTGATGCACCTTTAATAGCTTTTACAGATTTTATCCATTTTTGAGGAAACTCAAGGCTAAGAGATATATCTCTTAATTTCCAGAAATCGGCAGAACTTGTAAAGATTTCGCCATTGAAAAGAGTACCACGGCTGAAACTATAATCACCCCAACCACCATAGATAGCTATATCATTTGCTACTGGAATCGTAGTGTTAGGTACATATTTAGTACCATCAAAGTAAACTGAATTAGGGAAAATAAACTGCTCACGATTGTATTGTGTAGTAATAGCACCGGAACCTGTAAAGCCCATATCCTCGCCAATATCATGATAAACGACTGCACCACCACGGTATTCAGCATTTGCAGCCAAAGTCAACATTTTGTATGTCGCTCTGAAACCAACACCCAACTGATGTTTTGGAGCAGTAGTACCCGCTTTTTTTAAATTCGGATCCATAACTGGCCATCCATCATTTGCATCAATAACAACACTTCCAGTAGCTGGGTCACGCAACCATTGTGTTGTTCTCATTAATGGGAACGGTGAACCTACTTCTGCATACACAAATGCAACACGGCCATTTGACTGTACCAATACATTTTGAAGATCACCGTACAGTTCTTTAACTCTATTTTTATAAAAAGTGTAGTTTGTATTGATATCCAATGAGAAGTCTTTCTTTTTTATAATATTTGCTCTTACTTCCCACTCCATTCCTTTATTATCAACCCGGGCAGCATTTCGTCTGTTTACAGTATAACCTGTAGTGCTTGATAATGCTACATCAAGAATTTGGTTGTTT
>JANPEU010000498.1:0-2029 GCA_031423175.1 Bacteroidota bacterium | reverse complement strand
AGGCGATCGTTTCTTCCGGCCGATAGATGTAAAAAACCTGAAACTGATTTATGATTTATTACGCCGCCGAAAAATGACGATTGAAGGAGCAAAGGCCTATTTGAAAAGCAACGGAAATGCTGAAGAAAAATATGAACTCATTCAATCACTGGAAAAGATAAAAAAATTTTTGAGTGAAATGAAAGCAAGTCTTTAAAAACCTGCCCCCTAAACCTGCCTGACGGCAGACAGGTACCCCGAATGGGGATTTGCCACACCCGGCTCACACCTATCAATAATTTTTTTTCAAATAATAAGAGTTGGTTTTTGAAAATGATTGTTGAAATTTTTTAGATACCATTCGATGCGAATAAAATTTTAACACCCCCATAATCATCTTCTCCGGTTTCGAGTTTATTTTTACTAATTAATATATATTGTTAATGAAGAAAATTTTAATGAGTCTTATTACGATTATTATTTACACTGTACAATCTTCTGCACAAAATCAATTCCTTGTTTATCCGGATTCGGCTCATGCGGGGCAGAAAGTTTATAAAGGAATTCTTTCAAAAGAAATTCTGTTGAGCGATACCAGTTTTAAATGGTATGTAGAGAATCAGAAATATTATAATCCAATGGCAAATGCAATAGAAGCGGTTAAATTAAATAAAGACAGTATTGAACTTTTAGTTTTTATGGGTACCTGGTGCGAGGATTCACATTTTATTATTCCCCGTTTATACGAATTGAGTGAGGCCGCAGGTTTTGACAGTAAAAAAATAACATTGATAGGAACAGACCGGTATAAAAAAACGTTAGGCCATTTATGTGAGGCGTTAAACGTTTATAATGTTCCTACCATCCTTGTTATGAAAAAGGGGGTGGAACAAGGCCGAATAATCGAATATGGGAAATATGGAATGTTTGAAAAAGATTTGATTGAAATTCTTTCTTCAAAATAGTATTACTGGAAAGCCCAGATGCTGATTTCATTTTGTTTTAGTGCATACAATTTTGATGAAGTAAAACTAAAAGACTTTGCCTGTTGAAGTGGTTTGGGCAACGACCATTCATCGTATCTGAATTTCTTTATTTCGTACCGGTACAAGGTATCTGCCACAGAACCGAAAATATATTTACCTGCCACTTTAAAATTTTGCCATCGGCTAATCAGTATTTTATTTTTTAATGACCCGTAATAATCAAATACATAAACTGCTTTCGCTGAATCATAGATATATATATTCTGATCGGCATCGGTAATGCTTTGAGGCGAAAGTGATTCATCGAACAGCAATCGAAAATCGGGAGTTTCGAATAACATCTTTCCATCTTCATCAATTTTTTTCAATTTGTTTTCCAGATCATCGTACAGCCATATTTTATTGTCGTAAGATTGACCAATCGTCTTTACCTGAAAAATATTTTGCTTGCGTAAATCAATTGTATTTTTAAGATTGAGAAAACGATCCAGTACAATGACGGTTGCAAAGTCCTTGTAGTATAATAATACTTTCAATGGATTGGAAACATCAATGAGGGAAGCTTTGCCAAATCTTTTTACATCATTAAAAATGGCAACCGAGTCTCCGTTGGCATTTAATTTCTTTAATTGGTTTTTGCTGTTGAGTAAATAGATATTATCCAAATCATCTACTGCAAAACTTGTAATATCACCTGCAATCGTTTTTATAAACCGGAAAGCCGTATCAGATTGCGCCGACAGGTGATAGCTGAAAGCAAGAAAAAATATATTTAAGAAAAATTGTTTCACTTAATTACGTATTATTTTATCATCGTTACCTGTATAGGATTTCAATTCCATTTTCGTGCCATCAAAAACAGCATAGGTGAAATATCTTATCCAGTCACCGAGGTTTATATACCGGCTCGCCTCACCCCCAACCCCTCTCCTCTCAGAGAGGGGAGTTAACAAAAAATCAATCGGAAGATGGCGGTGACCAAATACTAAATAATTGTAAAAATCTTTTTTCAGTACTTCTTTACAATAAATAATCAGCCATTCTTTTTCTTCGCCCAGGAAAGT